>NZ_DCRI01000019.1:0-76827 GCF_002324975.1 Acinetobacter sp. UBA1496
TAATAGTGCGTAAGTCCTAGTTAAGTAGAAATTAGTTAAATTAAAACAGGCAAACCCGGTCAAAATGTAAGTTGTATTCAAGATACTTCTGTACAAAGGCCATTTTATCTTGTCGTCTTAACAGGTTGTCATAAACAAATTCGGGAACAGGATGGTAGAGCTCTATATCGCCATTGCTATAAATGATTTTCAGGTGGCGGCTAGAAGGACTATAAGCCCATGAGATCACGGTTAGCAGTTTTTGCATACGTTTTCCTCCACTGAATATTATTATCTTATGTCTTGAACTTATGCCAACTGACATTGAAGATGTATAACTGAATTGTAAGCATAAGTAGGGGATTGTTATGAAGAGGATGCAATATGCATGCCTGATTTTTATATGATCTTTAAGATGAAAAATAAAGATTTGGCAGGATGGCTTTAGATAGAAGAAAAAGGAAAATAAAACGGTTGGCCAATAGAGCAATCAAATAAATGTTCAAATAAAAAACCACGCTAAAAGCGTGGTTTTTTTTGAATCAGTTCAATCTAATACAGATTAGATTTTACCAACTAGGTCGATTGAAGGAGCAAGAGTTGCGTCGCCTTCTTTCCATTTAGCTGGGCAAACTTCGCCTGGGTGAGCGTGTACGTATTGAGCTGCTTTAACTTTACGAAGAAGTTCTTGAGCATCACGACCGATACCGCCAGCGTTGATTTCAACGATTTGGATTTTACCTTCTGGATCGATCACGAAAGTACCACGGTCAGCAAGGCCGTCAGCTTCAATTAGTACGTCGAAGTTTTTAGCAAGAGTCCAAGTAGGATCGCCAACCATTACGTATTGGATTTTTTTGATTTCTTCAGAAGAATCGTGCCAAGCTTTGTGAGTGAAGTGAGTGTCAGTAGAAACTGAGTAGATTTCAACGCCTAATTTTTTGAATTCTTCGTAGTTGTCAGCAAGGTCGCCAAGTTCAGTTGGGCAAACGAAAGTGAAGTCAGCTGGGTAGAAGAATACTACAGACCATTTACCTTTAAGGTCAGCTTCTGTTACTTCGATGAATTTACCATTTTGGAACGCAGTTGTTTTGAACGGTTTAACTTCAGTATTAATTAAGCTCATCATTGTCTCCATGATTGAGGTTTGTATTTAATTTCCAATAGGGTACAGAAATTATTTTTCTTGCTGAAACAGTATTTTTACATAACATACATCGGAAAAACCGAATTAAGCTAAAAATAAAACACCATTAGCGCAAACAGCATTGCTCTTGATATAAATGATTCAACCGTAGAATGGTGAATACATCATGACAAGACTCACCCCGGTTTAATGCCTCTTCAGACATGATGCCGCAAGCAGTAAAATTCAAGGGTAAAAATTAAAAAATTATAAAAATATTCAAAATGGCCGTTCTTTCGCTTAGGGGCAATACAGCGTAAAATAGCTGCCTATTGTCTTTTTTTATATCAGGTGTTTTCTCAGTGCAGAGTCCTTTAAATGTAGATCAGCTCGTTATGGCGCGTGACCGTCATCGTTTAAATCGACTCCAAAAAGGTAAAGATGCCAACCAAAAGCAATATCAAGAATTATTTGAAAAATCGCATGCCAAAGTCATGCAGCGTATCGAACGCATTCCCAATATCAAGCTGAATCAGGATCTGCCTGTTACCCAGTATGCAGACAAGCTGATTGAAGCGATTCAGCAGCATCAGGTTATTATTGTGGCTGGTGAAACCGGTTCCGGTAAAACCACGCAATTACCACAAATCGCCATGCTGGCAGGTCGCGGCCTGACTGGTCTGATTGGCCATACCCAGCCACGTCGTCTGGCTGCGCGTAGCGTATCACAGCGTATTGCGGAAGAAGTTGGCGAGAAACTGGGTGAATCAATTTCCTTTAAGGTTCGTTTTAATGAACAGGGCTCGCAGGATTCGATTGTCCGTTTGATGACGGATGGTATTTTATTGGCAGAGCTGGCCAATGACCGGTTCCTGACCAAATACGACACCATTATTATCGATGAAGCGCATGAACGCTCGCTGAATATCGATTTCATCATGGGGTATCTCAAGCAGCTCTTGCCGCGTCGTAAAGATCTAAAAGTGATCATTACTTCGGCAACACTGGACGTAAATCGTTTCAGTAACTACTTTAATGGCGCGCCGATCTATGAAGTGGAAGGGCGTAGCTATCCGGTAGAAGTGCGTTATCGTCCAATTTCTGAAATGAGCATTGTCGGCAGTGATGATGACGAGTTTGATGATTTTGAAGAAAATCTGCCACGTGCAGTGGTTGCAGCTGTAGAAGAATGTTTTCAGGATGCACAGGAAAAGGGACATCCGGAACATGCCGATATCCTGATTTTTGCCAGTACCGAACAGGAAATTCGTGAACTGCAGGAAACCCTGATAAAGCATGGTCCACGCCATACTGAAGTGTTACCACTCTACGCACGATTAGCATTAGCAGAACAGCAAAAAATCTTTAATCCTTCGGGCGGCGGTCGACGGATTATTATCGCCACCAATGTAGCAGAAACAGCATTAACTGTTCCGAATATCCGTTATGTGATTGATAGCGGTTTTGCCCGTATTTCCCGTTATAACTATCGTTCACGGGTGCAGCGCTTACCGATCGAAGCGGTTTCTCAAGCTGCTGCCAATCAGCGTAAAGGTCGTTGTGGCCGTATTGCGCCAGGTGTCTGTATTCGTCTGTATAGTGAAGAAGACTTTTTAAGTCGTCCTGAATTTACCGAACCAGAGATTAAACGGACCAATCTGGCATCCGTTATTTTACAGATGCAAAGTCTGGGCCTAGGTTCACTGGAAGATTTCGATTTCATTGAGCCGCCAGATCATCGTCTGGTCAATGATGGTCGCAAGCTCTTGATTGAGCTTGGGGCGATGGTGGAGAAGAGTAAAGCCCCTCTTTCTGAAAGAGGGGTTGGGGGAGATTCTACTAATCCTCCTAAATCCTCCTTTACGAGAGGAGGACTTCAAGGCAAGGGAGATTCTCTAACCAAAATCGGTCAGCAAATGGCAAAAATGCCAATCGATCCACGTCTGGCGCGAATGATTCTTGGCGGTGCGCATTTTGGTGCATTGAATGAAGCTTTGGTAATTGTGGCGGCACTAGCTGTACAAGACCCACGTGAACGTCCTGCGGATAAGCAGATGCAGGCCGATCAAAAACATGCCTTATTCCGTGAAACAGATTCAGATTTCCTGTTTTATATCAAGCTCTGGGATACCCTGCATAATAACCGTGAAAGTATGAGTGAAAACAAACGCCGTACTTTTGCACGGAATCATTTCCTGAGCTGGTTGCGTCTGCGTGAATGGAAGAAAACTCATGAGCAGCTAGTGGATCTGGCTAAAGGCTTAAAACTGTCCTTTAATGAAAAGAAAGCTAGTTATGAAAATCTCCATCGCGCTTTATTGACCGGCCTACTGTCTTTTATTGCCAACAAGACTGATGAACGTAATGTGTTTATGGCAGTTCGTCAGCAGAAAGCACGGATTTTCCCGGCATCAACGCTGCACAAAACCAATACCCCATGGGTAATGGCTTTTGAAATGGTTGAAACCTCGCAGGTGTATTTACGAACTCTAGCGAAAATTGAGCCGGAATGGATTTTGCTGGCTGCGCGTGACTTACTGAAACATCATTATTTCGAACCACATTGGTCGAAAAAGGCGGGTGTGGTCAATGCGTATGATCAGATTTCTCTGTTTGGTCTAATCATCGAGCCGAAACGTCCGGTCAATTATGAGAAAGTGGATCAGCCGGCTGCGCATGAAATCTTCCTGCGTGATGCACTGACTACTGGTAATCTCGGCATTAATCCACCCTTCTTGAAGCATAATTTGCTGAAACTGGAAGAAGTGGAGCGGGTAGAAGATAAGCTACGCCGTCGTGACTTGGTCGTGGATGAAGAAACCATTTACCAGTTTTATGCCTCCAAAGTGCCACCAGAAGTAGCCAGTCGCCGCAGTTTTGAGGACTGGCGTGCGACAGTAGAGCCACATGATCCACGTTATCTGTTTATTGATGATGATGCGCTTTGGCTGAATGATCGTCCGACCACACAACAGTTTCCGGATTATTTACGTAATGGTGAATTGCGTCTGGCGACCAGTTACCGTTTTGACCCAAGTCATGATGAAGATGGTGCAACGGTTAAAATCCCGCTGCAGGCTTTGCCGCAGGTCGATGAAAATATCTGGTCATGGGGGATTCCGGGCTGGCGTCTGGAGTTGATCGAAGCTTTATTAAAGAGTTTACCTAAAGATAAACGCCGTAGTCTGGTGCCGATTCCAGACACTGCGAAAAAGCTGGCAGCCCGTATTGATGCAGTCAATTTACGTGAGCATATTTTCAGTTTTCTGGCTTTCCAGTTGCGTGGCGAGCAGATTACAGAAAAAGATTTTAGCCTGGATCGGGTTGAGCAATATCTCTTGCCTTTGATCAAGGTGATTGATGAAAAAGGTCGTGTGATTGAACAAGGCCGTGATCTTGCCGAACTGAAAGCCCGTTGCCGTACTGAAACTCATAGTCCGGTGAAACAGTTAAAAGGTGAATTTAAAACTTTCCCAGAAAACTTTGTCTTTGAAGCGTCACAAAAAGTGACGGGTGTAGTGGTCAAGCAATATCAGGCACTGGTTCCGACCAAAGACTTCGCTGCACTGGAACAGAAAGATGAATCTGGTGTCGTGATTCAGACCTTTAATGATCAGGCTGAAGCCGTCAAACAGCACCGTGAAGGGATTATTCGACTGGTGCATATGCAGCTCGGAGATCTGGTGCGCCAGCTGAAAAAACAGATTTCCAAACCGCTGGCACTGGCATATTCACCGCTTGGTGATAAGGCTCAACTGGAGCAAATGCTAGTTTATGCCACACTGCACCTGTCAATTAACGAGCTGCCTGTCAATATGCAAGAGTTCCAAAAGTTGGTGGAGGATGTAAAAAAATCTTTCCTGACTCATGGCCAGACTGCACTGAAAGAAATCACGGATATTTATATCCAGTGGCAGGAAATCCGTCGTAAATTACTGGTTTTAGACCCATCTATATTTGGAAAAAATATTGATGATATTGAGGATCAGCTTGATTTGATGAGTCTTTCTGACTTTGTTTATCGGAAACCTTCCGACGTATGGTCAGAATTTCCACGTTATTTGAAAGCCCTGATCTTGCGTTTAGAGCGCTTGCCAAATAACCTACAGAGGGATGATTCCGCCATTGACCAAATTGATCCGTGGATGGAAAAATTATTTCAGTTTAAAAATGACGCTCGCCTTAAAGAATTGTATTTTATGGTTGAGGAGTTAAGGATCTCATTGTTTTCTCAACCGATGAAAACGAAAACACCCGTTTCTCCAACTCGTCTGCAAAAAGTATGGGAACGTCTTGGAATCAGTTAAGATATAGGTCATTTTGAGAAGGAGTTTTACATGGGCATTCGTATTACGGGTACTGGCTTGTTCCATCCGGAAGATGTCATTACCAATGAAGAGTTAGTTGAAAGTTTAAATGCTTATGTGGAACTGTATAATCACGAAAATGCAGATAAAATCGCTGCAGGCGAATTAGATGCACGTCGTGGTTCTAGCGCAGAATTTATTGAAAAAGCGTCAGGCGTACAACGCCGTTATGTGTCAGAAAAAACTGGCATCCTCGATCCAAAACGTTTACGTCCAAATCTACGTGAACGTTCAGATGATGAAATTTCCCTTCAGGCAGAATGGGGCGTGATCGCAGCAAAACAGGCGATGGAAAATGCCGGTGTCACTGCTGAAGATATCGATGTCGTGATCCTGTCATGTTCAAACCTACAACGTGCTTATCCTGCGGTTGCGATTGAAATCCAGACTGCTCTGGGTATTCAAGGTTATGCTTATGACATGAACGTTGCATGTTCAGCAGCCACTTTCGGTTTAAAACAGGCTGCTGATGCCATCAAGGCAGGTGCACGTCGCGTATTGCTGGTGAATGTTGAAATCACCTCTGCACATACCGATTTCCGTTCACGTGACTGTCACTTTATTTTCGGTGATGTCGCAACTGCATCGATCATTGAAGATACTGAAACTAAAACCGGTTTTGAGATTCTAGATACTTCATTATTTACCCAGTTCTCAAACAATATCCGCAATAACTTTGGTTTCCTGAATACGTCAGAAAATGCGGATATCGACGACAAACGTTTCCGTCAGGATGGTCGTAAAGTATTTAAAGAAGTGTGTCCACTGGTTGCCAAGATGATTACTGCTCAACTTGAGAAAAATCATATTGCCCCTACAGATGTGAAACGCTTCTGGTTGCACCAGGCTAATGCCAGCATGAATGAATTAATTCTGAAACTGGTAGTGGGTAAAGAAAATGCCAAACCAGGTCTGGTACCTATCATTCTGAATGAGTTTGCCAATACTTCTTCCGCAGGTGTCATTATTGCCTTACATCGTACTGCAAATGAAGTTGAAGACGGCGAATATGGCGTACTGTGTTCATTTGGTGCAGGCTATTCAGTGGGTTCAATCCTGGTACAAAAACGCGTGGCGTAAGCCGGGAGTATATTTTGCAGGTCAAGCATGACGGAGCATGGATCAGGCGCTTAAGTGCCTTATCCAAACTGTATTTCACGCCTACTTTTTTAGGGGCTGAAAATATTGATGCCAGTCGACCTGCAATGTATGTCGGTAATCATTCCATGTATGGCATCTTTGATGCGCCAATGCTGATTGATTACCTGTACAATGAACATCAAGTGGCTGTGGTTAGTATTGCTGATCATAGCCATTTTTATGTGCCGCTATGGCGTGAAGCAGTGAAGAAATTTGGTGCTATTGATGGTATACAGGACTATGTGCGCTCAGCTATGCAGCAAGGCTACTCGATTCTGGTCTTTCCGGGTGGTGGCCGTGAAGTGCTGAAACGGGAAGGTGAGCAGTATTAGCTGATCTGGAAAGAGCGTTACGGTTTCCTGAAATTAGCACAAGAGTTTCAATACGATATTGTCCCTTTTGCTGCACTCGGCGGTGATGAAATCTATGAGATTGGATTTGATGCCAATAAGATCATTCAACATAAGTATTTTCAAAAATTATTAAAAATTCCCCAACTCAATAAATTATTACGTCATGGTGACGTGATTCCTTCCTTACCTAAAAATCTGTTTCCCAAACGCTTGCCTTTTTATTTTCAGTTTATGCCGCGGCAGCCAATTCATCATGTGCAGCACGAGAATGATCTGATTGATTTTCGTGAGCATTTACAACAAAAGATCTATCAGGGGCTAGAACTGTTGGCTGACAGACGTCGGCAAGATGAAGTCTAGGTCTTTTCATCATTCCTGCTTTGCTTTACATTGAGATCGAATCGTCTAAAAAATCACCATGCTTCAATTTCTGTAATAGAAAGGAAAAAGCGATTTTAAAGGATTGAAATTCAGTAGGTCTGTAACTCAATAGGGTTAAAACGAAGGGGGAAATATGGAACAGGAGTGTTTGCTACTGCCATTCAGACAGCTCGCTCAACAATGCCTCAGTATTTTTCCTGAGTTAAATCAGCTGTATTTGGATCAAATGGCTTTTGTTGGTCATGTGAATGCCCAGAATTTGTTCAGGATTCATCAGGACGAACATCGCATTGACCTGCTTAATGGCTTATTAAATATCCAGCTATATACACCTCAAGATTTAAATCCGGAAAGTCCTCATGCCTTAGCAGAAATGCACATTGATTCCAGTCTGGCTAAAGCAGAGGCTTTGGAAGAGTTTTTCTTTCAGGATATTTACTTTCTGACTGGCGATTTAAAGCCCCAGCATTCCCTGTTTTTACGTGATAAAGCCAAACAGCTCCGTCAGCTCATTATTGATCAAGTCTATATATGGGTTAATGCGCCTGACCGAGTTGCTAATTGCTTAAAACAGATGTCGCTTGTGCAGGCTGAAATCATCGACTCCTTTATGATTAAAGCCGAAGTTTATACTCAGTCTTGTATCAGTAATTGGATTCAAAGTGGGCATGAGATTCCTGCGCATGTCTTAAAACAGCTACAGCAAATCTTTTCCTTGCAATATTTGCAGCCAGATGAGTTTCTATCGATTCAGTCAGTTATGGATAGTCTGGATGCATTTTGTTTTAGTGCGCCTGAGTTTCTGCACCCAGCAACCTTCCGGATTATTTCTTTATCCTTTGAAAACCGGTTCAATCTGCACGAACTGAATGACCATATTGACGATATTCGTTTGTTGTATCGGCATGCAGAAGAGCAAAGTCATCTACTGGGCTTTGTCCGGTTGATGAATTGTGATAGCTGGCATCGGAGTGATCTGCTATCCAAACGCAATTTTCTGGAAAATAATCCTTATTTATGGCAAAAAAAAGTCGCCAAACTTCCTTTATTTGACTGTCATCGCGTAGTGAACTGGCTATTTAAACAGCCTGCGGAAATCTTGGATTGGCTGAGCAGCAATATTCAACATAGCAGTGTGCGGGTAGCAGCAACAGCTTTAAGCTTTATCGATACGCATCATATTCATCCGCAGATTGTTTTAGCTACCTTGCAATATTTTCAATATATCGCAGCACGTCTGTTTATTGATGATGTTCATCAATATGCCATTCAGCATCACTGGTTTGAGCATGAGCTAAATCGAACAGTTGTTCTCAAAGGGACGCGTCAGGCTATTGAGGATCATCGTATTGCGATTAGTCCATCGATTCTATATCTGGATGAATGGATCGGATTATTGCGGGATGTAGTGGCAATGGATGATCAGATGACTAAAAGAGTTTACGCCAACTTAAGTCGGGTGATGCAGGCTTATATGCAGCATCTGTATAAGGTCACCCGTGATTTGCCTGAGGATGTGCTGGCTTATATTCGGCCCCAAACTCAGCAAGACCGTGATTTTTATAACGTGCTACAACGTAACCAGATTCCATTTGTAGAGTTCAGGAAGCGCTTTTATTTACATGCAAGGCATGTGCGGGAATCCTGTTTTGATGGTTATATCCGTGATTATCTGCCGGAGTATTTTTCTACTCAACCGGAAGTGCCTAAAAATTTAAGCTGGACCAGTTTATTTACGCAGGCAGTTGTCTGGCATGAGCAAATTCAGAAGCAAGAAATTATTGCCAAGCTCAAAAAAGACTTTGCTCTAACCAGCTGGAGGCCGCTCACACAAGCACATTTTCTACTGTATTTTAATTGGCGGTTTGAGGAATTGAAAACACTAGAGCGGATTATTGAAGAGGCTAGAATATTCCGGAACTGTCTGGCTGCAAGTTATGCACAGCGTATAGTCGAAGGTGAATATGTGGCCTTTCGCATGTCACATCCTGCCATTAAATTACCTTTGATTTTAGGCTGTCAGTTGCAGAATGACCAAGTCATCTTTGACCAGCTTGAGTATCCAAATAATCAAAAAGCGGAAGTTGAATATATCAATATTGCCCAGCATTTTATTAACTGGTTAAACCTGCAGGCTTGACCTGATTCAGTGCTTTTCTGTCCGTGAAGCTTAACTTTTCCGGCAAAAATCGTTAGGCTATAGCCGTTCTTTTACGGTATCTCTTTTATGAAACAGGAAACTGCACTTAAGCTCTTAAAAGCAGGGGAAAATGTCTTTTTAACCGGTTCTGCGGGTGCAGGGAAAACTTATACGCTCAATCAATATATCAATTATCTGAAAGCCCGTAAGGTGTCGGTCGCCATTACTGCGTCGACTGGCATTGCAGCAACGCATATGAATGGCATGACCATACATACCTGGGCAGGAATTGGGATCAAAGACTTTTTGTCTGAAGAAGACCTGAAGCGGATGAAAGAGCGTAAATACCTGAAAGAACACTTGGAAAATGCGCAAGTCCTGATTATTGATGAAATTTCCATGCTGCATGCCAAGCAGCTTAATCTGGTCAATCAGGTGCTGAAATATTTCAAGGAAAGTGATGAAGCTTTTGGTGGGATTCAGGTCATTGTAGCAGGGGATTTTTTCCAGTTGCCGCCCGTTGGAAAAAATGATGAACGTAACCGCGATAAATTCTGCTTTATGTCGGATGCCTGGGTTGAAGCCAAGTTCCGCGTCTGTTACTTGACTGAACAGCACCGTCAGGGCAATGACTATCTGAATGATATTCTGAATGCCATTCGTGCACAGGCCATTTCACCTGAACATCGTTCAGCGCTACAAGGTACACGTCAGCAGGACATTGGCGATACCTATACACGTCTCTATACCCACAATATGGATGTCGACAGCATTAACTTTAAGCATCTGAATGAAATTGATCAGGATCCCCGCCAGTTTGATGCGCAATGTGATGGCAATGAAAAACTGATTGAAACCTTAAAGTCTTCAGTCCGAGCACCCGAAGCCTTAACCCTGAAAAAACATGCCAAGGTCATGTTCGTGAAAAATAACTTTGATATGGGTTATATCAACGGCAGCTTGGGTGAAGTGATCGGCTTTGAAGATGATGATGAGCATGGCATTCTGCCAAAAGTTAAACTGACAGATGGAACTACATTAATTGTAGAGCCTGAAACTTGGTCGGTAGATAATGAAGCAGGTAAAACCATTGCCAGTTTCCAGCAGATTCCACTACGTTTGGCTTGGGCGATTACCATTCATAAGTCTCAAGGCATGACGCTAGAAGCTGCTGAGATTGACTTGAGCCATACCTTTGAAAAAGGTCAGGGCTATGTAGCATTATCCCGTTTAAAAAGCTTAAATGGTCTACGCTTGAAAGGCTTTAAT
The DNA here is from genome assembly GCF_002324975.1 of Acinetobacter sp. UBA1496. Taxonomy (NCBI): domain Bacteria; kingdom Pseudomonadati; phylum Pseudomonadota; class Gammaproteobacteria; order Moraxellales; family Moraxellaceae; genus Acinetobacter; species Acinetobacter sp. UBA1496. Next base: position 10,756 of record NZ_DCRI01000019.1, read on the forward strand.
GAACAGGCTCTGGAACTTGATAGTCTTGCCATTAAGGCTGATCGCCGTTTTCAGGAACTGTCAGATGAAGCAGAAGCGAATTTTGAAAACGTGGATTTGACTGTACAGCATAAGGCCTTTATCCGCCATTGTGGTGGCACTTTGAACGAAGTTGAGATCCAGCGTAATGAGAAGAAAATTGCCAAAAATGGTGGTAAGCAAAACTACGCGACTGCAACCTTGGATGAAACCCGTGAACTGTTTGAAGAAGGGTATGAGATTTCCGATATTGCAACTGAACGTGGCTTGACACCAGCAACCATTATTAACCATCTCGGACGTTTGCATAAAGAGCAAGGTCTTGATATCTCAATAGCTCATCCGGGTGAGGAAGTTGTTGAACAAGTCCGTAAGATTTATAAACGTCTAACCAAACGTCAAAATTCAGATCATTTTAATGATGATGGCAGTATTAAATTACGCCCAATCGTGGAACTGACCAGCCCGCGTATGGGTTATGATCAGGTGCGTTTGGCCTTGCTGTTTGTGGAATAAAATTTGGGTTTTTAAATTTTAGTATTTAACCTGAGCTTTTACTTTTGAAAGATCAAAAGTAACAAAAATCTTTTGTTGGATTGAAGGTACATCCTGTACCTCAATCCAACGAGCGACATCCATGTCGCTGATCATGTGATTTAATACTATGCAGTTCTTAATTTTAGAATATTAATTTTTAAGAATATTGCACAATCATGGTTAAAGACTTATTGCGTTCCAATCAATAACGATAAAATCCCGGCTGCAATTAATGGCCCGACTGGGACACCACGAAGTACCGCGACGCCTGCCACCGTACCAATTAATAGACCTGCAACGACATCAGGCTGACTTGACATCAGTTTCACCCCGCGTCCACCAAGCCAGGCAACAAATAGACCGATTGCAATTGCCAGTAAAGATTTCCAGCTAAGAAAAGATTTCAGAATACTGTCACCGGGAATTTTTCCGCTAGCAATCGGAGCCAATACTCCAATGGTTAAAATAATAATCCCGATATTTAGGCCATGTTGCTGTATATAAGGTAAGAGTTCATTGAGAGGCGTGATTTTTAATACGATCAACACGGCCGCGGCAATGGTCACAGCAGTATTATGACTAAAAATACCGCAAGCCAGTAGAACCAGAAGAACAAGCAGATTCAGATCAAATTGGGACATAAGGAGATAGGAAAAATGAAAAGTCACAGGATTATAGGCTTTTTACCCATTTAAAGGGAGAAAGCCTTATAAGAACTGAATCTAGTTGGTTTTCGGTATAGAATGCGCCTATTGTTCGTTTAAACAGGTTCAGACAGATGCTATTGGAAAAAATGTTGCAATCACAAGGTTTCGGCTCACGAAAACATTGTCAGCAACTGATTAAAAATGGTGCTATTTCGATTCAAGGCGAACTCATCGATAACCCCAAGCATAAGCTGAATCTGCAAGATCTGACTTTTAGCGTCTATGGTCATGAGTATCGCTATCGGGAAAAAGTATATATTGCGCTCAACAAGCCACAAGATTATGAGTGCTCACATCAGGCCACACATCATTTCAGTGTATTTGATCTGTTTGATGACATCCTGTTAAACCGTGGAATTCAATGTGTAGGTCGTCTCGATCAGGACACCACCGGACTGTTATTGCTGACGGATGATGGTCAGTTTTTACAAGCGTTGACCCATCCTAAAAAACATGTGGCGAAAGTCTATCAGATGACTACTGCCGATCCCGTGACAGATGAGCAGATTCAACAGCTTGAACAGGGTGTGGAATTGAGAAATGAAAAAGGCACCTTTGCTGCTACAGATATTGTTCGTCTAGATGAAAATCGTCTGCAAATGACCATTCATCAAGGGGTTTATCATCAGGTGAAACGTATGCTGGCAGCTGTTGGCAATAAAGTGGAGCAGCTGCATCGTGCCCAGATTGGTGCATTGGCCTTGAATGAACTGCCAATAGGGGAATGGACCTATCTGGACGCAGAACAAGTGGCACAGGCAAAATTCCGTACCGAATAAAGTCTGGGATTTATTTCAGGAAACAATGGAAAGTCACGAATTCATTATCCTGAATAAATCCAAGTGACTCATAAAGTTTATGTGACTGATAATTGGTTTTTTGCGTTTCCAGGCTGATTCGAAGCGCATTCTCATGTCGGGCAAACAAGATGGCAGTGTCAATCAGTTGCTTGGCTGCACCATGCCGTCGATAAGGCGGGCTAATATAGACATCGTCCAGCACATAATAAGTAGAACATGCGACTGAGGAAAATCTTAAATACAGCAGAATAAATCCGGTAAAAATATCATCCTTAGTGTTGATAAAAATGACAGTTTGACCATCTTCAAAACGCTGTTTCAGAAACTCGTAAGATAAATCCAGATTGGAAGAAGTACCATAAAATTGACGGTACTCATCAAATAAAACGGCCAGGTTAGGTAGATCTTCTGACTGGGCGCGTCGCACGATCATCGGCTTACTCCATGTTAATTTTATTATTTATCATTAACATCAAGCATAGCGAAGTTTGAAAGGAGAGAAACTTAAGAATTGTTCGTAAATGCAACAATGTTAAATTTTGTCGCTTTCACCTAAAATGGCATTCAGCTCTTCAAATAAATCAAAATGATCATCATCCAGATTCATTTCCTGATGATCTGCTGGAATCGCTGTAGTACTTGGACTTGAGGTTTGTTCTGCCTTAAGTTCATTCTGTTTCTGCTTGCGTAACTTGATCAGCTGTTCCAGATTAATATTCTGATTTTCAATCGAGAAGGGGATTGATTTGGTCAGAACCACCTGTTTAAAAAAAAGACGAACTGCCTGAGCCGGCGTAATCCCCAATTGTTTAAATACTGCAAATGCCTGTTTCTTTTCTTGGGAATCCAGGCGAATTTGATAAACTTCAGTTTTTCTCATAATATTTTCAAAGCTTTAAATTACTTAACTTTTCGCCTTATTCTAATCGATAACTTCGGGATTTCAATCCTCAAGTTGCCGTTTTTAGAAAATAATCTGTAATGACAAGAGATTTACAGTGTCAATTCAAGTTCAGAGCTAAATTGCATCTGCTTTTGAGTAACTGGATCCCTAAACTGAATGTGTTTGGCCAGTAGCTGTAACGGTGCAGAAAAATCATCATCCGCCTTATGGCAAACCTGGGGATAAAAAGGATCATTCTGGATCGGAATCCCCAAATGACTTAAATGTACCCTTAACTGATGCTGCTTTCCTGTATGCGGTTTTAGCTCATATTTGCCCCATTGTTGATCATGTTGCAGCAGTTGAATTTCGGTTTCGCTATTAGGTTCTCCTTCTACCACCTGCATGATATAAAAGGGCTGGCCTTTTTCCATTTTCAGCTTTGTGATGAGAGGAAAACTTAAATCATCACGATAAGCCGCAATCGCATGATAGGTTTTCTGTACTTGCCGAGTCGCAAACATTTGCTGATAAACCCCACGCGATTGCACACATTTTGAAATCAGCACCGCACCTGCCGTTTCACGATCTAAGCGATGAATCGGAGTGAGATGTTCATTTCCAGTTTGCCGTTTTAGGCGTACCAGCAAGGTTTCCTGTACATATTGTCCAGTAGGACTTATGGTCAGAAAATGCGGTTTATCTACGACCAGTAGATGCTCATTCTCAAACAGAATCTGATGCTGAAAAGGAACATGCACTTCGTGTGCCAAAAAACGATAATAAAAACAATGAGTATTCGCTTGAAAAGAACTTTCGATGCTTAAGGTATTACCCTGAGCATCATAAACCAGACCATTATTGAAACGGGATTGCCATTCGCTTGACTCAATATGTGGAAATTGTGCACAGAGATAGGCATAGACTGTCTTGGGTGAATCTGAGGTCGCTTGCAGGAATACTTTACTTGCCGTAACCCCATTCAGCATGGGTGGGCTAAATTCAACAGTCGGAGTCATCACAACGTGGATCTATCTCTGGTCTGGAACGGATGCTGTGAAAAAATACAGTTTCTCACAGAGGTGAATAGGCTTTTAAAGCGTTGCGATGCTATCATAATTATTCTTTTTCATCATGTCGTGAGTAATATGCCTTATTCATTTAATGTCACTTTAAAACATGAAGATGACACCCAAAATCTGGCCAAAGTTCTGGCAAATAATTTTTCTTCGGGCGTTATATATCTGATTGGTGACTTGGGTGCGGGGAAAACCACGCTGACGCGTTATTACTTACAACAACTCGGTCATAAAGGCTCAGTAAAAAGTCCGACTTATACGCTGGTGGAGCCCTATCAGGTGAATGGTCAGGATATCTTTCATTTTGATTTATATCGCCTTAATGACCCTTATGAACTTGAATTGATGGGAATTCGGGATTATTTAGAAACTCCCAATGCGCTATTTTTATTTGAATGGCCTTCTAAGGGTGGCGATGAAATCCCGCAAGCCGATTTAATTATTGAAATTTTAAAATCAGAAGATGAGCTGACCCGTACTGCAAGTCTGATTTCTTCTAATCTGGCCTTACAGCAAGCTTTGGAGCGTGAATTCCCAAATGGTTGATGATTTAAGCATACGCCGTATCCGTGCACTTGATCCAGCGCTGGCGAACCAGATTGCCGCAGGTGAAGTGATTGAACGTCCTGCATCTGTGGTCAAGGAGTTACTGGAAAACTCGATTGATGCAGGTGCGACCGAGCTGATCATCCGGGTGGAACAGGGCGGCAGTACGCTGATTGAAATCATTGATAATGGCCGAGGCATTCATTATGAGGATTTGCCACTGGCCGTAATGCGTCATGCGACCAGTAAGATTCAAACGACTGAAGAGCTGCATGCGATTACCAGCTTGGGCTTTCGTGGTGAAGCATTGGCCTCAATTGCTGCAGTGTCTCGTTTGACTCTAACGAGTAGCCAGAATGAAGATGGTATTGGCTATCAGGTCGAAGTAAACGGCACGGCTTTTGATCATCAGGATATTCAACCGGTTGCAGCATCCAAAGGAACTCAGATCCGGGTGCAGGATTTATTCTTCAATGTTCCGGCGCGGCGCAAATTTCTAAAAAAGCCCGGCACTGAATTTGGACATATCGAAGAAATTGTCCGCCGTATGGCTTTAACGCATTTCGATATTCGCTTTGTATTGGAACATAACCAAACCATCAAGCTGAATTTGCCGGTCGCAGATAGTGGTGCTTTGCGTTTTCAACGTGTGCAACAATTACTTGGCCGTCAGTTTACTGAAAATGCTTACTGGATTGATGCAGACAGTATCAATATGCGTTTATCAGGCTGGCTCGGACATCCTTCAGATGCACGGGCTCAAGCCGATCTGCAATATGTCTATGTGAATGGCCGGATCGTTAAAGACAAGACCATTTCTCATGCCTTGCGCATGGCCTATGATGGTATCCTGCATGGCCATCAGCATGCCGCTTATTTACTATTTCTGGAAATCGATCCAGAAAGTATTGATGTCAATGTGCATCCGACCAAACATGAAATTCGTTTCCTGAACCAGCGTGAAGTACATGAATTTGTACGTCACTATGCCAAGGAAACCCTGGCACAATTCCAGACTGCGAGCGCTGATCTGGCTGAGGCCATGAAAACTGAGTCTGAAGCTGTTGCGATTACACCACAGCCACGCTATCAGGAGCAGTTTAGCCTGCATCAGCCCGTAGCCACTCAACCAGTTATTCCCGCCACATATCTATATCATCAGCGTGAAGAAGAAGCTTCTGATGTGTTAACGGATTTTGAATCATCTGGTCCACAAACTGTGCATTATGCGCAGGATTACAATAAGTCATATTCGGGTTCACAGCAGCTGAATAATGCCTTGAAAAGTTATCTCGCGCCTTTAAGAGAAACTGAACCGGAAACCAATACTTCAGCATCGGATGCATTTCAGTCACATTTACATAGTAAAGTGGATGAGCATCCTTTGGGGATTGCGATCGCCCAGCTGCATGGGATTTATATTCTGGCGCAAAATACCGAAGGCTTAATCATCGTAGATATGCATGCGGCGCATGAGCGTATTCTGCTGCAACAGATGAAAATGGCTTGGGATAAACCGGAATTCTGGATATCCCAGCAATTGCTGATTCCTAAAGTGGTGAGCATTAGTCGTATGCAAGCCATGCGTGTTGACGAACTCAAAGATCAACTTGCTCGTTTAGGTCTGGAAATTGACCAGTATGGTGATGAACAGGTCATTGTACGAGGCGTACCGGCCATTTTACATAAGGCTGATTTTGATGCCTTGATCCCTGAATTATTGAATGATCTGGATCCTAATGATCAGGGACAGGGGTTAATGCAAAAACGTGACCAGATTCTTGCAGGTATGGCCTGTCATGGTGCGGTACGTGCGCATCGAATGTTAAGTCTATCTGAAATGAATGCTTTGCTGCGTCAAATGGAACAAACTGAATTTGCGAGCCAATGTAATCATGGTCGTCCAACCTGGCGAGCATTTCCATTGTCTCAACTTGATAAACTTTTTGCTCGGGGAGAGTAGCGTTACATGTCCAATCAACTGCCGGTCATCAATTTAATGGGACCAACTGCAAGCGGTAAAACTGCTTTGGCATGTGAACTATACGAGCAAGGTCGGTTTGAGCTGATTTCTGTCGATTCTGCGCTAGTCTATCGGGAAATGGACATTGGTACAGCGAAACCTTCTAAAGACGAATTAGAGCGCTATCCGCATCATTTGATCGATATTATTAGCCCGCTCGAAGTCTATTCTGCAGCAAACTTTGTCGAAGATGCTTGTCGTCTGATTGATGATATTCATGCACGTGGTAAAACTCCAATTCTGGTGGGTGGCACCATGCTGTATTTTAAGGCCTTACTTGAAGGCTTGTCTGATAATTTACCAAGTGCAGATTATGCGATGCGTGCCCAGATTGAAGAGAAAGCTGCTCGTGAAGGGTGGGAAGCGGTGTATGCTGAATTATGTCAGGTAGATCCCTTGGCGGGCCAGAAATTTAAAGTCAGTGATAAACAGAGAATTATCCGCGCATTAGAAGTTTTTAAGCTAACAGGTGAGCCGATTACAAAACTACAAGCAGAACAACCAAAAAATTTACCATATCGTTACAGTTTCCATAACTATGCCTTAATGCCTGATCGGTTAGAATTGCACAAACGTATTGAAAAACGTCTTGAAATTATGTGGAAAAACGGATTTTTAAATGAAGTTAAAGGATTAATGGGAAAATACGATTTTGACGAAAATTTACCCTCAATGCGTTCAGTAGGTTACCGCCAAGCCATAGAATTCTTAAAAAAAGGTGACCTAAGTCATGAAAAACAACAGGAAATGGAGGATAAGGCTTTATTTGCGACACGACAACTTGCCAAACGTCAATATACCTGGTTGAGATCTTTGCAAGAAAAGCATAAATTTACAACATATTTTACGCTCGAGCAGGCCCAAGAAGACTTGCGAAACTGTCACGGATAAAGCAAAATTTGAGTACTATCTTTTTTATAATTTTTAATTGAAAAATAGAGATAGTTTTTTGCGCTGATTTTTAAATTTTTGGAGTTATAACATGTCTAAAGGTCAAACTTTACAAGATCCATTCTTGAATTCTCTCCGTAAGGAACGTATTCCAGTTTCTATCTTCCTGGTAAACGGTATCAAATTACAAGGTCACATCGAGTCTTTTGACCAATACGTTGTATTATTAAAAAATACAGTAAGCCAAATGGTTTACAAACACGCGATTTCTACAGTAGTACCTGCACGTAATCCTCGTCCAGCTGGTGCTCCTGCTGGTTCACAAGGTGCTGGCTTCGGTGGTCAAGGTGGCTTCGGTGGTCAAGGCGCTGCTGGTGGCTTTGGCGGTCAAGGTGGCTTCGGCGGTCAAGGTGCTGGCTTCGGTGGTCAAGGTGGCTTCGGTGGTCAAGGCGGCTTCGGTGCTCAAGGCGCTGCTGGCGGCTTCGGTGGTCAAGGTGGCTTCGGTGGTCAAGGTACTGGCTTTGGTGGTCAAGGCGCTGGTTTCGGTGGTCAAGGCGCTGGTTTTGACAACGATTCAAAATTTGAAGATTCTTCTGACGACGAAAACAATCGTTAATCGGATCTGAAATAAAAAGCCTCTTAATAAGAGGCTTTTTATTATTTAAAGAATTAAGTCATTAAAAAAGCCAGCATAATGCTGGCTTTTCTTCTCTTAAATTAACGAGCGCGTTTAGGATCTAGCTGTGGATCTTTAATTTCTACATAGGCATTGCTACGGGTTTCACGTAACCAGCTATCTAGCTCAGCATCAAACTGGCGTTCACCCAGAATCTGGCGGGCCATACGTTCCTGATATTCCTGAGTCATATCCTGTTGACGTGTATCGGTCACTTGCAGGATATGCCAGCCAAATTGTGACTGGAATGGTTCACTTATCTGACCCACTGGCGTACTTTTCATACGCTGTTCAAATTCAGGTACCATGACACCTGGGCTGACCCAGCCTAAACTTCCGCCATCACGCGCTGAACCTGTGTCATTAGAGAAAGTAGACGCCAATACTGCAAAATCTTCACCTTGCTTAAGACGCGTATACAAGCTATCAATCATCTGCTTGGCATTTTCCGGGCTAACCACTTCTGATGTTTGAATCAGAATATGACGAGTCTGGTATTGAGGTACCAGTGCTTTTTGTTCACCACCTTTACGCTCTAAAAGTTTCAGGACATGCACGCCATCTGCCGCAGGAATCAGTTCTGATGTTTGACCTGCTTGCAGGGTAGAAACGCGTGCAGCGAGTTCTCCTGGAATTTCTGATAGGTTTCGAACACCCATATCAGATGCATCTACTTTAATATCGCCAGTTGAATATTTTTTGCTGATCGCCTGAATATCATTGCTACTACTCAAGTCATTTCTTACTTGTGCTGCAACCTGTTGTGCATTTTCTCCAGTTATACGTAAATGCAGAACATGTACCTGGCTACCTAACAAAGCTTGACCTTGTGGTGTATTCAGGAAGTTTTTAACATCTTGATCACTGATTTGAATACGTGAATTTACGGCTTGCTGACGTAAACGGCTAAGTGCTAGATCTTCTGCAATACGGTTACGTAAAGAGGCATACGTATTCGGCGCGATAGCATCCAGTTTTTGCTGGAAAGCTTCCAAGCTAGGGGAGCCTGAATCACGTGCTACTTTAAGCACTGCTTCATTTAAAGATTTTTCATCTGGACGAATATTGTAGCGTTTAACCTGTTCAAGTTGAGCCTGACGTACAATTAGCTGTTCAAGTGCTTGTTGTTCAAGATAAGGTTGCGGTGGAACAGGCTTGTTTTGTTTTTGCAACTGGTGAGAAATTTCAGCAACGCTTTGTGCCAGATCACTACGCAGAATAGCGCTATTGTCGACAACAGCTACAACTTCATCTTTAGGTTGGGCAACAGCAAAAGTCGTCATCGCTGAAGAAAGACATAGCGCAAGTGCGGTCGCTTTAAAAATTTGTTTTAACTGTTTTGTCTTCATTAACGTTCTGTCCAAGTTTGATTGATATTGTTAAAACCTAGAATACGATTTTCTAGTAATGAGGTTAGCTTGTTGCTTAACCCGCCAAGACCTTTAAGCGTTACTTCAGCCATCACTGCACGTTTCGCTTTCACATCCGGGTCATTGATATCGTCTAGGTCATTGTAGTATGAGCGGCCATAGACAGATACTCCCCAACAGCATGACTCATAGTTTACGCCAAGTAAATATTCACGTGCGACACTATTGTCCAGGTCAAATTGCGCATGGCCGACTAGACGCCAGTTATTGGCAATTGGCTGGATAAATGAGCCAACCACCTGATCATAACTTTCCTGGCGGTTTGGAATATCTTTACGATAGAAATAGCCTACGTTATATAGATTGCCCTGATCGCCCGTATAATAAACCTGTACATCACGCTGGGCATTGGAGCCATTCGACATCCAGCTAGAATTTAGGTTGACATGCACGTTTTGGTTTAACTGACTTCTAAGCTGAATAACTGGACCAGTATGGCTTTCACGATCAAATTTATCTGCTTCACGATCTAATGTGACACGGCGATCTTCAAAGAAGAAACTTTGTCCCACACTGGCGCGTAATCGCTCTAAACCTTCTTCATTAAATAAACTGTAACTAAGACCTAAAGAAGCGAAGTTATTGTCTTCTAAGCGGTCATTACCATAGAAGCGGCGTGCACTAAATAATTGGTCATAATTAATTGAGGCTACGACAGAGTCAAAGTTTGGCTGATTGCGCTGATTTTCATATGGTGAATAAGCGTAAAACAGGCGAGGCGTCAAGGTCTGTAAATAGCGACCATCTTTTTCAAAAATTAAACCGGTGTCCAGCGTAAATTGTGGCACTACGATAGAATGATTTTCACTTGATGAGCTGGTTTGATTATTATTAATACGATCAATAGTATCTTGATCATAGAAAGTATTGATATTGCGTAATGTCGCCTGAGGAATGAAGAATGACCAAGGGGTAAAGTGATTATAGCGTACCGAGAAATCATTATAGATGCGTGTACCACTTGGTTGATAGATGGCTTCATCACCGGTATCAATATTTTCAGTATTTCTGATGTCTTTCTGGAAATAAGCCGTATCGTTATTAAATTCGTATTGTAAACCCAGTGGGTTACCGGTCTTATAATTCACCAAAAGCTGCGGCAAACGCGCATAAGGACGGTCTTCATCCAGAACGGTAGGATCAAGCGTCTGGAAATCTTCAACTTTAAATTGAGCTTTTAAGCCGGGGATACCATTTTTATAATTAACTTCCCAAGCACGGCGCAAGTTCAGGTCTGTTTTTGAATCTGGGTTATTATCCAGATCGGCAAAAAAGTCCTTGTCTGATGCGTAATTATATTCAAGATTTGTTGAGAACTGATCGTTGATTTGCCAGTTATGCAGGAAGTGCAGGTCTTTACGGTCTTTATTGCTATAACTTTCATCAGATGGCAGGTAGCCACCCCAAATCCGGCCTTCACCATAGTTTTCTGTTAGATAACGAAACTCGCCATCCAGCATCGCACCACGGTCACTAATATAACGTGGCGTAATAGTCGCATCATATTGTGGTGCCAGGTTAAGATAAACCGGCATACCCAATTCCAGACCCCCATCATTGGTAAATCCGAAAGTTGGCGTCAGAATCCCTGTGGTACGGCGATCATCGATTGGGAAGTTAAAATAAGGAACAGCCAGTACCGGAACATCTTTCACATAGAGCTTGGTATTACGGGTTTCACCACGACCGGTTTCCTGATTCAGCTTGATTTGATCTGCCTGAATTTTCCAGGTCGGCTTTTGTTCAGGTGGACAGGTGGAATAGGTGGCATTTTCCAGTTCAAGCGTATCGTCAGAGGTTTTGGCAATCTTTTCAGCACGACCATGCGCATGCTGTTCTTCGGCAATGAAGAAACTGTTGTTTAAGTCACCTTGCTGGGTTTTCAGGTTGTAATTGATATCATCGCTTTGCGAAATCAAGCCGCCTTGGGCCAATTGGACTTGACCTTCTGCCTTAGCATAGGTTTGAGTCTGATCAATCGTCACGCGTTCCGCACGAATCTGACGACCTTCCTGATCAATGACCACATTGCCTTCTAAGTAGGAATCACCGGCCGGATTATAATGACCATAGTCTGCAGTAATGGTTGAAGTTGCCTGTTCAGGGTCAATCGTTGGTGCATCAGGTGCAATTGGAGTGACCCAGGCGCCTTCACAATAGACTGAACTGAGGTATTTACCTTGACGCTGCTGTGCTTCTGGTGAAGATTTATCCACATAATATTGTGAGAAGAATGCTTCACCGGGATAGGTCTCATTAATGCGCTGTTTGAGTTGTTCCGCATTTACATTGGATGAGTCATTTGATGCAGCATAGCTTGAGACCGAGCTACTACATAAAAGGGTTAAGATCGCAGTCGCTAGAGGGTTTATTTTAAAGTGATGCTTCATTTGTCTCATTAACCAATCATGCTTTTATCGCAATTAATTATTGTCGCATCATAGAGAAAAAGTTGATAAGTAGCTACACTTAGCACTTTAAAAACTCAGCCTGTACTAGAATTTATTGCAAATGAATACTCAACGCGAACAATTGATACAATCTTGGATTGCTTCTGTACTCGGTTCAGATCAATTTGAAACACATTTTTTAGCAGGCGATGCAAGTTTTCGTCGTTATGCACGAATCAAACTGAATAATAAAACATTTATGCTCATGGATGCACCACCAGAAAAAGAAGATTGTGTGCCTTTTGTGACGATTGATGAATTTTTTGATGCCCATGACGTACGTGTTCCACACATCGTGGCCAAAGACCTGGAAAATGGTTTTTTGCTGCTCGAAGATTTTGGTGATGTGCTGTTATCAAATCTGCTGAATGATCAGACGGTTGATGCCTATTATGAGCAAAGTTTTAAACAGCTGATTCAGCTGCAGTCCATTCCTGGAGAAGGTCAGTTTCCTGCTTATTCTTATGAGAAGCTTATTTCTGAAATGGAGTTGCTGACTGACTGGATGCTGCCTGCTTTAAAAATCCAGCCTACTGAAACGGAATCTGCTTTGATCAAGCGCACATTTGCGATACTGGCGAATGCTGCTTTGGCACAACCACAAGTCATTGTGCATCGTGACTTCCATAGCCGTAACCTGATGAAAATTGAAAATGAAACCGAACTGGGTGTGATTGATTTTCAGGATGCAGTGATTGGTGCTGATACCTATGACCTGATCTCTATTACCCGTGATGCCTATGTGCAGTGGAATGCAGATCGCGTGTATCGCTGGTTTAAAGTGTTCTATGACCTGTTACCAGCAGCGGCAAAACAGGACCGTGATTTCGAACAGTTTAAAAAAGATGCGGATATGATGGCGATTCAGCGTCATATCAAGATTTTAGGTATTTTCGTACGTCTATTTGAGCGAGATGGGAAATCTGGCTATCTAAAAGACCTGCCACGTGTGATGTGGTATCTGCTCGAAGAAACCAAAGACTATCCAGAATTACAGCCATTTATGCGGTTTATTCATGAAAAAGTGATGCCAGCTTTTGAAGCAAAATATGGTTCATACGAGGTAGCGGCCTAAATGAAAGCGATGATTCTCGCGGCTGGCTTGGGCAACCGCATGCGTCCTTTAACTTTGTATACGCCAAAACCTTTGCTGGAAGTGGGCGGCAAACCATTAATTGTCTGGCATATTGAAAAACTAGCCGCGATGGGCGTGAATGAAATTGTCATCAATACGGCTTGGTTGGGTGAAAAACTGGCTCAGGCCTTGGGTGACGGTTCACAGTTCGGTATCAAGATTTTATGGTCACATGAAGGTGAAGGGCTGGAAACAGCCGGTGGCATTATTAATGCTTTACCACTCCTGGGTGATGAGCCTTTTATTCTGGTCAATGGTGATGTCTGGACAACCATGGACTTTGCACCTTTATTGAATGTTGAGCTGGGTGAAAATCTGGCACATCTGGTTTTGGTACAAAACCCGGAGCAGCACCCTAACGGTGATTTTACACTTGCAGACGGCAAGGCTTATACCTTTGACCAGCAGCTGGCGGGTGAAAACCTGACTTTTAGTGGTGTATCAGTGATTCATCCGAAAATGTTTGAAGGCTTAGAGGCTGGAAAACGTCCTTTAGCACCACTATTAAAAGCAGCAATGCTGGAAAAAAAGATTGCTGCTTCTAAATTGACAGGTATTTGGATGGATGTGGGAACACCTGAGCGTTTGAATGCATTGGATTTAATGATCCGAGAAGGGAAGTCTGCTTAAGTGAATATTCACTAGGCACTCCCTACTGTGCCAATATAGAGAAAACGGTATACTTCCACTTAACTTTTTCGAGCATTGATTGTTTATGCACACGTTTTTTCAAGAACTAAAGCAGGGTAGCCAGGCTTTAGGTTTAGAGCTGTCTGATGAAGCTTTAAATTTATTACTCAAGTATCAGGACGCTTTGGTGCTGTGGAATAAAGCATACAATTTGACTGCAATTCGTGATCCTAAGGAAATGCTAGTTAAGCATCTGCTTGACAGTTTGAGTATTCTAAAGGATTTGCCTGCAGGTCGTTTGCTCGACATCGGGACTGGTGGTGGTATGCCGGGCATGATCATTGCTTTATGTCAGCCTGAGCGTGAATGTGTACTACTGGATTCAAACGGTAAAAAAATTCGTTTCCTGAAGCAGTTTATTGCAGACCTAAAATTAAAAAATGTCATTGCAGTACAAACCCGTGTGGAAAATGAAGACAGTATCAATGAGCTGGGTCAGTTTGATGTGATTACCAGTCGTGCATTTGCTTCATTGACAGATTTTGTGAATGCATCTAAACCGTATATGCATGAGCAGAGTATTATTGCTTCCATGAAAGGTTTGATTCCTGAAGAGGAAGTGGCAGCGTTAAAAGATGAATTTAGCTGTCAGATTATTGAACTGAAGGTTCCGCGCTTGGACGAACAACGTCATTTACTTCTATTAAAACGTATTTAAAATTTTTGAAGGATCGGGGTCAACATGGCACAAATTATTGCGATTGCCAACCAGAAAGGTGGTGTCGGTAAAACCACAACCGCAGTAAATTTGGCGGCATCTCTCGCTGTGTTAAAAAAACGCGTTTTGCTTGTGGATATGGATTCTCAAGGTAACGCGACCATGGGGTCGGGGATTCAGAAAAATGACCTGCTGTATTCAGTGACTGATGTATTGCTAGGTGAAGTGCCGATTGAAACTGCGATTACTAAAGCTGAAGTCGGATATAAGGTTTTAGGGGCAAACCGTGATCTGGCTGGTGTGGAGCTGGCGATTGCCGAGCAAAAAGGCCGTGAATTCATTTTGCGTGAAGCTTTGCAGGAAATTGAATCCTCATTCGACTATATCATTGTTGATTGTGCACCAAGCTTAAGCTTGATCACCGTGAATGCATTGGCAGCGGTGGATGGTGTCATCATCCCGATGCAATGCGAATATTATGCATTGGAAGGTCTGGCTGATCTGACACAAACCATTGACCGCATTCAGCAGGCACTTAATCCAGACCTACAGATCGTGGGTGTATTGCGTACCATGTATGATGCTCGAAATGCCTTGACCCGTGATGTCTCGGAAGAGTTGGAACAATATTTTGGTAAAAAACTTTATGAAACCGTGATTCCACGTAATATCCGTCTGGCTGAAGCGCCGGCACATGGTCTACCAGTGATTTATTTTGAAAAAAGTTCAAAGGGTGCAGTTGCTTACTTAAATCTGGCAGCTGAAGTATTAAAGAAAAGCAAAGTGAAAAAAGGAAGTAAAGCATGACCGTCAAGAAACGTGGACTCGCCAAAGGTCGTGGTTTAGATGCCTTGCTAGGATCAATTCAAAAAGAAAAATTACAACTCGAAGCACAAGGTCTTGATCATGGTCAGTTGAAACAGATTGATGTCAATCTGCTGAAACGTGGTGAATATCAGCCACGTCGCTATATCAATGAGCAGGATCTGCAGGAACTGGCAGCATCGATTGAAAAGCATGGTATCATGCAACCGATCGTGATCCGTCCGGTCGATGATGAACGCTATCCATACGAGATTATTGCGGGTGAGCGTCGTTGGCGTGCGGCACAACTGGCAGGCCTGACTGAAGTTCCTGCGATTGTGCGTGAGCTGAATGATCAGGTCGCAATTGCATTAGCTTTAATCGAAAACATTCAGCGCCAGGACCTGAACCCGATTGATCAGGCGATGGCTTTGCAGCGTTTCCATGACGAGTTTGGTTTAAGCCATCAGGAAATTGCCGATACTGTCGGTAAGGCGCGTACCACAGTGAGCAATCTGCTGCGTCTGCTAACTCTGGCTGAAGAAGTAAAAGACTTTATGCAGCAGGGCTTGCTGGATATGGGACATGCACGTGCCATCCTGACTTTGAAGGCTAAAGATCAGCTTAAAGTTGCTGAGATGGTCATTGAAAAAAGCCTGTCAGTACGCCAAACCGAACAGTTGGTACGCGACTACAATGCACCAAAAACAGAAAAACCAAAAGCAGCGATTGCGCCAGACATTCAGCAGTTGACTCAGCGTCTGTCTGAGCGCTTTAGTGCGGATGTTAAAATTGACTACAACAAGCAAGGAAAAGGCAAGCTGGTCATTAGCTATCATTCTTTAGAAGAGCTGGACGGGATTCTTTCGATCCTAGGCGATGAATAATTAATTTAAAATTTGTTTTTATTGGGGAATAAATCAGATGTGGGAATTGGTTAAAGCAGGCGGCTGGTTGATGCTGCCGCTAGTATTGTGTTCGATATTTATGCTGGCGATCTCGGTTGAGCGCTTCATTCGTTTAAAAAAGAGTCTGGTACTGCCCAACTCACTTCTGATAGGTCCTGCACAAAATGCAGACCAAGCCATGCAAAAGCTGCAACAGAGTTCAGCTTTGAAAAACAGTACTTTGGGTCGTGTATTTACTGCTGGTTTTGGAGCGCGTCACCAGTCTGAGCAATATGCTCGTGCTCAGATGGAAGTGATAGCTTCACAGGAAATTGGCTATCTGGAAAAAAATATTAATTTTCTGGGTACTTTGAGCGCAGTAGCGCCTTTACTTGGTTTGTTGGGTACAGTCATTGGGATTATCGAATCATTTTTAATGATTGATGTCGGTACTAATAGTGACCCGGTGTTAATGATGCCGGGTATTTCCAAAGCACTGATCACAACAGCAGCGGGTATGTTGATTGCTATTCCTGCTTTATTTGCACATCGTTATTTCCAGCGTCTGGTTCAGGAATATGTGGCGGAACTTGAACAGCAGGCAACCTTATTTCATGCCAACCTGTTCTATTTGAATGCTTCAGATGATGTAGAAGAACGCATCAAGAAAGCAAGCTAGGAGCAGGGGCATGAAATTTAAACGTAACCAGGTGGAAGATGTACATATCAATCTGACGCCCATGATTGATTGCCTGCTATTTATTTTGGTCTTTCTGTTGCTTTCAACCACGTTTAACCAGATGAGCCGGATGAACCTGACGCTTCCAGATGCGCAAGGTGTGCCGCCCAAGAATTTTGACCAGAAAATTGAAGTGATTGTGGATGCCAATGGTCACTATGCCGTGAATGGTCAGTCTATTGCCAGTAAAGATGCAGCAGATTTAAATACGGCAATTAAACAGATTTCGAATGAACGTCGTGATTTAATGTTTGTCATTGCCGCTGATGCAAAAGCGACACATCAGGATGTTATTCGTGTCATGGACGTTGCAGGGCAACTTGGCTTTGTTAATGTCAACATCAGTACGAAAGTACCAACTCGAGGTTATTAGTGAAGCACGATTTTAAGGTCTATCTTCGCCTTTTAAACTATTTAAAACCATTTTGGGGCACAGCCTTAATTGTCCTGCTTGGTTTCTCTATGAATGCGGCGACAGAAGTTTCTGTAGCCAAATTACTGGAATATATCATTGAGGCGATACAAAACAGAGACCAGGGTTTCACCTTACTTTTCCCATTCTTAGTGGTAGTACTGATGTTCTTCCGGGGCTTAGGCCTATTCCTCGGTGGGTATTATACGGCGGTCATCTCCCGTAATCTGGTATTTAATATTCGTCAGGAAGTCTTTGCCAAAATATTGCGTTTGCCTGCGCAATATTTTCTGGACAATACCAGCGGTCATATTACGGCCAAAATTATGTATAACGTTGAGCAGCTCACCGCAGCCTCAACTGAAGCACTTAGAACGATCATTCAGCAAGGTCTGATCACAATTGCCTTATTGGGATATCTTTTATATACCAACTGGCGTTTAACCATGTGTATTCTGATCTTTGGACCTGTGATTGGTTTTGTGATCAGTAAAGCCTCAAAACGGATGCGCAAGCTATCACAACAGGTTCAGGACACCATGGGTGATGTGAACCATGTGGTTCAGGAAACTGTAAATGCCAATCTGATTGTCAAAGGTTTTGGTGGTCAGATTTATGAGCAGGAACGCTTTAAACAGAATTCTTTGGAAAATCTACGCCGTGGCTTAAAGATGGTGGCAGTGCAGCAGCTGAACAGTCCAGTGGTACAGCTGATCATGTCAGTTTCACTCAGTATCGTGATGTATATTGCGTTGCGCCCACAAATTCTGGGAGATACTACTGCGGGTGAATTTGTTGCTTATATTACAGCTGCAGGCATGTTGGCACGCCCAATCAAGACATTAACTGATGTGAATGAAAAAATTCAGCGTGGTATGGCGGCCGCACATTCTGTGTTTGAATTGCTAGATATGCCTGAAGAGCATAATACTGGCAAACTCAATGATGCCTTAAAAGGCAATATTCAATTTAAAGATGTCAATCTGGTTTATGGCGATGGTCACCATGCGATTCATGACTTTAACCTGGAAGTGAGAGCGGGCGAGACTGTCGCATTGGTTGGACGTTCAGGAGCAGGCAAAACCTCTCTAGTGAATCTGTTGGTACGTTATCAGGAAGCTACATCCGGGCAAATTTTGCTGGATCAAAAACCGATTACTGATTATGAATTGACTGCTTTACGTACCCAGATCGCGATGGTAAACCAGCAGGTAGTGCTGTTTAACCGTACTGTTCGTGAAAATATTGCTTATGGCCAGCTAGAAAATGCGAGTGATGAAGAAATCATTGCAGCGGCAAAAGCAGCTTATGCCCATGATTTTATTATGGCCTTGCCACAAGGTTATGATACGCCACTGGGTGCTCAAGGTCTGAATCTGTCAGGTGGTCAGCGTCAGCGTATTGCCATCGCCCGTGCCATTTTGAAAAATGCACCGATTCTGATTCTGGATGAAGCGACCAGTGCGCTGGATAATGAGTCAGAATACTTTATTCAGCGTGCCTTTGATCAGGCGATGCAAGATCGGACTACGATTGTGATTGCGCACCGTCTATCAACAATTGAAAATGCCGATCGCATTGTCGTGATGGATCAAGGTCGTATTATAGAGCAGGGCAATCATGCTGAGCTGATTGCACGCCAAGGTGCTTATTATCAGCTGCACCAACGTAATTTCGAGGAACATTAAGTCATGGCTTTGGCACAGATCATTCAGGATGCTTGGAATACACAGGCAAAGTGGCTGGTTGTGCTGCGTCCTTTGTCATGGCTTTACCGTTTGGGCTTTGTCTGCAATCACTGGCTTTACCGTAAAGGGATCAAGAAAAGTTATACCGCACCTATTCCAGTAATGGTGATTGGAAATATTACCGTAGGTGGGAGTGGTAAAACACCTTTACTGATTCATCTGGTGGATTACCTTAATGAAAAAGGCTTACGGATTGGTGTGATCAGCCGAGGTTATGGTGGTAAAGGTCCTTTTCCTGCTTATGTCGATTTAAATACCTTGCCTGAAGTGGTAGGGGATGAACCAGCCTTAATTGTCCAAGCGACTGGTGTGCCGATGGCTGTGGGGCCAAATCGCCAGAAGAGCATTGAGCTTCTGCTAGAAAAGCATGCACTGGATTTAATTATTTGTGATGACGGTTTGCAGCACTGGGCTTTAAATCGGCAGATTGAATGGATTGTGCTGGATAATAACCGAGGCTTGGGTAACCAGAAACTTTTACCTGAAGGTTATCTGCGTGAACCCGTTACCCGGTTGGAAAAAGGTACCGTGATTGAACATGCAGCAAATCCAGTTTCGCCTTTGCATATGCATCTTGCAGCCTCTCAGCCCTATCTATTAAATCAGGATGTCATCAAAAGCTTTGATCCAACTGCGGCTTTTTATGCAGTAGTCGGCATCGGTTTTCCGCAGCGTTTTTATCAAACGCTAGAACATCTGGGGCTGCAGCAATTTCAGTGTCACGAATTTCCAGACCATCATGATTATGAAATTGAAGATCTGCAATTCGATGACAATAGTCCGATTATTACTACTGAAAAAGATGCAGTTAAAATTATGGCATTACTTAAACAGTATCCAGATTATCAGCGCGATATCTGGGTGGTGCCGGTCGATGCAGTCTTGTCACCTGCCTGTTATGCAATTTTGCAGCAGCAATTAGAGCAACAGGGTATTTCTATTTCCTAAGGTTTATTTACGATGAAACATATAGTTATTCCTGCACGCTTCTCCAGTTCACGTTTGCCGGGTAAACCTTTGCTGGAAATCCATGGTCGTCCAATGATTCTGCGTGTCGTGGATCAGGCTAAAAAAGTACAAGGCTTTGATGACCTGTGTGTGGCGACAGATGATGAGCGTATTGCTGAAGTCTGCCGTACTGAAGGCGTTGATGTGGTCCTGACTTCAGCAGATCATCCATCAGGTACGGATCGTCTAAGTGAAGTAGCTCGAATCAAGGGCTGGGCGAGTGATGACATTATCGTGAATGTACAGGGTGATGAACCTTTATTGCCAGCCCAGTTAGTTAAACAGGTCGCGCAACTCTTAGAAGATCAGCCAGCTTGCTCAATGTCGACTCTATGTGAGCCAATTCATCATTTAGAGGAATTTAAGCGTGACAGTATCGTTAAGGTTGTGATGTCTAAGCACAATCAGGCATTGTATTTTAGTCGTGCTACGATTCCTTATGACCGTGATGGTGCAAAGCTGACTGAACAAAAACTGCATGATCGGGCTTATCGTCATTTGGGTTTATATGCTTACCGAGTAAAACTGCTACAGGAATATGTAACCTGGGAAATAGGTGTGCTGGAAAAACTGGAATCTTTAGAACAGTTACGTGTACTGGAAAATGGTCACCGTATTGCCATTGCTGTGGCAGAAGCCAATTTACCGCCAGGTGTCGATACGCAGGAAGATCTGGACCGCTTGAACCAGATGGATCCATCTTCTTTTGCTTAATTTGAGAATTCTCCATGCCGCTTGATGTCAATGCACAGATTTATCCATGGCAGCAACAGGTTTGGGATACGCTAACCGGGCGTTTTCCTAAGCTTGGGCATGGTTTATTGTTCTATGGAAAAAAAGGCTGTGGTAAAGAAGCCTTTGCCCAACAGTTTCTAGCCTGGGTTTTATGCCTAAATCGTCAGCCTGATGGCCCATGCGGTGAGTGTGGTAGTTGTCAGTGGCTGAAAGCGGATACCCATCCGAATTACGTCTATATCAGTACTGATGAAGATAATAAAAAACAGAATGCCAAAATTAAAATTGAAAAAATCCGTGATCTTCTGCCTTTTGTACAGCAGACCGTGGATGGCTGGCGCGTCATTGTCATTGAACCCGCTGAAGCATTAAATATTGCCTCTTCTAATGCCTTGCTGAAAACTCTGGAAGAACCGGGTGAAAATATTGTCATCATTTTACTTGCGGATCATTATCTGAAATTGCCTGCAACTATTCGCAGCCGTTTACAGCATTTTGCTTTGGACCGGATTTCATCAGTGCAATTCAGTGAATATGTAGAAGTGCAATTACCTGAAGCAGGTTCGAGCCAGCAGCAGTTATTGATGAATTTATCCAATCAGATGCCTTTGCAAGCGGTTGAGGTTGCACAAAGTTCATGGCTGCCACTACGTCAGGAATTCATAGAAGACTGGAAAAAACTGGCTATTCAAAAAAATATGCCCATGGCAATTGCGACTAAATGGAATAAAAGCCTGAGTTTTGGTGAATTTGGTCAAATGTTTGAATACTTGTTGTCCGATTTAATTTGTGTCAAGCTAAATCAGGCCGTAAAAAACATTGATCTGGACTTTAATGTATTGGCCGAACAATATTCATTGGAAACACTTTTTGAAATTTATGAGGATTTTCAGCGAGCCAAACAATATCTTGAGCAGAACGTACAAAGTAATCTGGTGCTCGATGAATTGTGTATCAAGCTGATGAATCTTTAGCTTAAGGGGAAAACAAGATGCAACCACGTATGGGCGGTATTATTCAGGCCAATATTCCGGATATTGAAACGTTATTTGCCAGTTATATGCCATATGTTGTAGGTGGTGGACTTTTTATTCCTTCCAAGCAACCAGTCAAGCTGGGTGAAGAAGTATTTGTTTTGACGACTTTACCTGAACAGACGCAGAAAATTCCATTAACCGGAAAAGTAATCTGGATATCTCAAAAGCAGAATGGCATCAAGCCACAAGGTTTTGGGATTCAGCTCACCGGTGAAAAAGGCGTTTTCTTCAAAAATGAAGCAGATCGTCTGGTTGCAGGTCTTAAATCTGATGGACGTAAAAGTTACACTATGTAGTTAATTTACCTTCGGTAGGAACTCATTGTGTTTGTAGATACTCATTGTCATTTAACACTGCTCGATTTAACACCTTATAATGGTGATCTGGATCAGGCGCTTGTTCAGGCCCGTGAAGCAGGCGTATCCAAGTTTATGAGTATCTCGGTGGATCTGGATGATCATATCGAGCTGGCTAAAATCGCGGCCCGTCATCCTGATGTCGGTTATACCGTCGGTGTACATCCTTGCGAAGATGTCGCGACAATGGCACGTGCGACTACTGAATATCTGGTTGAACTGGCACAGCCAGAAAAAGTCTGGGCGTTGGGTGAAACAGGACTCGATTATTATCACAGTACTGATTTTATTGCCGAGCAGAAAGACTGTTTTGCACGCCATATCCATGCCTCACAAATCGTGAAAAAACCTGTCGTCGTGCATACCCGTTCTGCCAAGCATGACACGGTTGATATTATTCGTGCAGAGAAATCTACCCATGGCATTTTGCACTGTTTTACCGAAGACTGGGAAACCGCTAAAGCTGTTTTAGACTGCGGTTACTATGTGTCTTTCTCCGGTATTGTTTCTTTTAAAAATGCCCAGGATTTGCGTGACGTTGCCAAACAGGTTCCACTTGATCGTGTTTTAATCGAAACGGATAGTCCTTACCTTGCTCCAATGCCATATCGTGGCAAATCTAATGAACCAAAATACGTTCCTTATGTAGCCAAAGCCCTTTGCGATGTATATGATAAGTCGCTAGAAGAAATGGCTTATATCACAAAGCAGAACTTTGAGAATCTTCTGAATTCGAAGTAAATAAAGTTAGATAAGAGTACAAGAGAGTTATAGGGTGAAGATGGATCGTCAGGCTCAGTTTCGAGCAAGAGAAACCTTGATTTTTCAAGTCGCAGAACAATTACTGCTAGAAAATGGTGAAGCCGGGATGACCCTGGATGCACTGGCAGCAGAATTGGATCTGGCCAAAGGCACTCTTTACAAGCATTTTCAGAGTAAAGATGAATTGTACATGCTGCTGATTATCCGTAATGAGCGCATGTTGCTGGAAATGATTCAGGATAGTGACAAGGCTTTTCCTGAACATCTGGCTTTCTTTATGTTGCACCATCTGCATCACCCTGAACGTACTGTCCTTTTTCATCAGATTGAAGAACGTCTTTCTACAACAGGTGTTGGAATTCAGCACCTGTTTAGCGAACTTTATCAGGTTCGAAAACAGCGCTTACGTCTGATTATCCGTATGACTGAAAGCTATCTGGCTTCGATCAATAGCAACATGTCGGTGCGTGATTATCTGGCCTCAATCTGGTCATTGACCCATGGTGCAGCTGCTATTCTTAACTCCAGTTTCTACCAGCGCTATCTTGGTTCACGCGATACCTTGCGCGTTGCCCTTATTGATCAAGCTTTAGCTTTACCGAAACAGGTCCATCCTGCCGAGCAGTTCGCCTAAGAGTTGCCTATGATCAGATCACATCATGCCTCCATTCGTGGATTCACTCTAATCGAAGTGATGGTGGTGATTGTGATTATGAGTATTATGGCATCACTAGTTGTATTGAATATTGGTGGGGTAGATCAGCGCAAGGCAATGCAGGCGCGGGAAGTCCTGTTACTGGATTTGCAGCGGATCTTGCGGGAAGCTAATGATCAATCCCGTATTCTTGCGCTTGATGTTCAGGCTGTCACTGATGTTTCACCATTTCGCTACGGGGTCGTGGAATATCGTTCACCTAATCAGGCAGAATCAACTTTAAATCAGCAGAAATGGCAAAATTATGCGGAGTTTAATCTGCGCAGTTTACCGGAGCAGGTCTCTTTCCGGATTCAGCCTTTAGAGCAGCGTTATAATAATGCCCAAAATCGGGATCTCACTGAAGCCAATGCACCCCAGCTGATCTGGTTGGGTAATGGTGAAGTTAAACCGGTCAGAATCCAGTTCTATCTGGAAGATCGTGAAGTGGGCAATCCGATTGAAATTGATCACTTGGGTAAAGTCCATGAAAGCTAGGGTTTTCAAGCAGAGTGCCGGAGCTGATGTAATCAAGCCATTTAAGTCAAATGCTGATCGTGCGCACTCCGAGTATAGCTCTTCGTCTTGCGCAGCGATGAAACAGCATTTCACTCATCGCGGCTCCTCAAGCATAGCTTTTGGACTTTCTTGCGCGACAATGCCGCTCAGGTCGAGGATTACTCGACTTAAGCGTGCCTCAGGATTTACCTTGCTGGAAGTGATGGTGGCGCTGGCGATCTTTGCCACAGCAGCCATGACCCTGACTAAAGTTGCCATGCAATATACCCAATCGACTTCGAATGCCATTTTGAGAACCCAAGCCCAGTTTGTTGCCTTGAATGAAGCGGCACTGATGGAAATCAATCAGCAGTGGCTCACTGGTACTGAATCTAAACAACTCACCCAGCAGGGCGAAACCTGGCAAATTGATAAGCGCAGTGAGCCTACTGTAAGTCCTAATGTACAACGTATTGAATTACAGGTGAGTCTGGTCAACACTGAAACTGGTCAGGCAGAAAATGGAATTAGCAGCTTGATGTTCTTTAATCACCGGATGAATGAAGCGCCATGAAGTCAAAGGGATTTACGCTGGTCGAACTACTGGTTGCTATTGCTATTTTCGCCGTACTGTCTGCTCTAGGCTGGAAAGTATTTGATTATATTATACAAACCAAAGACCGTAATGCGGTGCATGAACAGCGCTTAAGTCAGTTGCAAGATACTTATCAGCAGATCTTGCGTGATACGGTACAGGCGGTGCCTTTAACGGCCAATATTAATGGTGATATTCAGCCGGCACTGGTTTTGCAAAACGGGCGTTTTAACTTTAGTAAGACTGGAGTTACCGATCCTTTGGAAGAGGGGACTTCTCCAGATGAACGGGTTGAATATCAGTACCGGGCAGATGAACAAAAACTATATCGCTTGAAATACCGAAATTTAAACCAGACCGGTCGTGATCAACCTGAATCCAGTGTGTTGTTGTCCGATGTTGAGCAGTTTCAGATCGTAGTGCTTAATCCGAACGAATTGATCCAATGGCCAGACTCATCTTTTGATTTAAATCAGGTTGAGCAAAAACAACGTCTGCCTAAAGGCATTAAAATCAACTTAATGGTTAATGGGGTCAGTTATGAGTGGATTTTCAGTTTATTGAATACAGATTTCCTGCTTGAAGCCCAAAAGTTAACCTGACAAAGAATAATAAAATGCAGAAGAACAAAGCAATGATGATCAAACAGCAGAAGGGGATTGCTCTGATTACCATTCTAGTGATGGTGGCTCTTGCAACTATTTTGGCTGCGACTATTGCTAAACGTCAGGCTGCAACTGCTGAAAGTACCGCTTATTTAATGCGACAAAACCAGTCTTTGATGTATGCCAAAAGTGCTGAAGCGTTTTTTTCTGAATTGCTGGTCGATGACGCCGAGAATGCAGCAGAAGTTGATCATTTAAATGAAACCTGGGCGCAGCCGATGCCGGCTTTTCCGGTTGAAGATGGCTATGTCTCGGGAATATTGCAAGATGAGTCGGGTAAGTTTAATTTAAATAGCCTGATTACAGCAGAAGGCACAGTGAATGAAAATGCTAAAGCCTGGTTTGAGTTGATATTAAAACGTGCTGGTTTGCCAGAGCAGTTGAGTGAAGCCGTGATCGACTGGCAGGATGAAGATGAAATGCCGAGTGGACCAATGGGTGCAGAGTCCATTTATTATCAGGGATTGCCGAATGGTTCTCTGCCTCCGAATGCCAAATTTCATAGCGTTGAAGAGCTGAAATTGGTACGAGGCTTTGAAGAAAACAAGTACAAATTAATTGCACCTTATCTAAGTACTGCGTCTGTAGCAGATACTAAGGTCAATATTAATACCGCATCTGCATTTCTTTTGGCGAGCATGGATGAAAAGCTGGATGTGAATGCTGTGCAGCAATTGCTGGATCACCGTCAGGCGAATCTGGAATATTTTTCCAATGTGGCTGATCTCTGGACACTAGAACCCTTTGCTCAGGTGGATGCAGCCAAACATAACCTGTTTAATAACCTGCTTGGAGTGCAATCTAATCACTTTAAAGCACGTATCGAAGTGATGCTGAGTGAACGTAAACGTCAGTTTAGTAGTGATCTGGTGCGGCAGGACAAGAAGGTTTATGTTGCCTATCGAAGCATGGCGCCTTTTTAAAATATCATCATTTTAGAATGCTCTCATTTCTTGAATTTAATTCGCGTAGCCTTAATCCCTTTTCCCTATCATGATGAACTGCAAAATTAATCCTCATAGGTTTACTTTTGCTTTATAATTGAAATTAATTCACCTATTTTTTGACGACATTACGGCATATGTTAATTCGTAAGTTATTTAAGTTTGAAAATGCTCATATTGTGCGTAACTGCACCTCGGATCGGTGTAAACGTTCGATCCACGGTCACAGTTATAAAGTTGAGTTATTGCTGAAAGCGTCGAAGTTGGATCATGGCCAGATGGTATATGATTTTGGTCTGCTCAAAGGGGTGATTAAGGATTTCTTTGATTCTTTTGACCATGCGATCTGCTTCTGGCAAAAAGATGATCCTGAATATATTCAGGCATGTAAAAACTTTAGTGCACGCTGGGTATCTTTGCCAGTTTCACCGTCTGCAGAACAGTTTTCACGTATTTTCTTCTTCTTGGCTCAGCAGGTATTGGCATCCACCATTACTCAGAATGGTGAAGGGGATGTTGAAGTTTACTCTGTGATTGTCCATGAAACTGATACGGGCTATGCGCAAAGCTTCCTGGAAGATATCCAGAATGAACAGATGGGTTCACTTAGCCTGGAACAGATTGAATTCTCGGAGCAGGTCCGGGCAGAATGGACAGATTCAGAGATGTTTACGAAACTGAAACAGGGTCTTCCATTTCATAACCCGGCTGTGGATCTGCAAGTCCAGCCTTAAAAATTCAAATATAAACGCAGACTGACATAGATTTAGGATTGAAGCATGTCTTTAAATGAACAGCAAATTGCGAAACTGAATAAAGTTCAGTTAGATGACAGCTGGAAATATGGACTCAGTGAGTTTTTACTGAGCCCGAAAATGGATGCGTTAAAAACATTTTTAATTGAAGAAAAAAAAGCAGACAAGGTGATTTATCCACCGAATCACCTGATTTTTAATGCTTTGAATACAACGCCATTAGACCGGGTCAAAGTGGTCATCATTGGTCAGGACCCTTATCATGGCCCGAATCAGGCGCATGGTTTAAGCTTCTCGGTGCAAAAAGGGGTTGCATTACCTCCATCTTTACGTAATATTTTTCATGAGTTACATAATGATTTAGGCGTAAAAATCCCTAAACATGGTGATTTAACTCATTGGGCGGAACAGGGTGTACTTCTGCTCAACGCTGTACTGACTGTAGAGGCAGCACAGCCAACTTCACATCAGAAACGTGGCTGGGAAGAATTCACAGATCACGTCATTGATGTATTGAATGAACAACGTGAACATATCGTTTTTATTCTTTGGGGCGCATACGCACAGCGTAAAGGACAGCGCATTGATCAAAATAAACACCTGGTCTTAAAGGCAGCACATCCTTCGCCTTTGTCAGCAAACCGGGGTGGTTTTTTTGGTTGTAAAGTTTTTTCGAAAACGAATAATTATCTCAAACAACATGGCATTGAGCCTATAGATTGGCAGCTGGACGCATGACTTATTCTCCTGTAACTACACCTTACCATCCGGACCTGATTGTTGAACAAGCCAATAATGGCTGGCGCATTGTTCGCCTGAATCGTCCAAAATCATTACACGCTTTAGATGAATCTCTGGTTTCAGCATTGCTAGAAGTCTTTCAGGACTTTCATACAGATGACAGCGTAAAAGCGATCTGGCTGGATTCAACTACCCCGAAAGCATTTTGTGCCGGTGGCGATGTACGTAAGCTGCGTCAGTTAGTAATTAATGATGAAGTGGCAACCGCCAATAAGTTTTTTGAACAGGAATATGCGCTAGATTTATTACTGCATAACTATGCCAAGCCGGTATTGGTGTGGGGTGAAGGTTATGTTATGGGTGGTGGTTTAGGCCTGTTTATGGCGGCTCCATTCCGTTTGGTGACGCCGTATTCACGTCTGGCCATGCCTGAGATTAATATTGGTTTATATCCAGATGTGGGTGCGACCCGCTTCCTAGCAGACCGTGGAGCGATTGGCCTGTTTACAGGTTTAACGGGTTCCATTATGACTGCTGCGGGTGCTTACGGTATTGGCTGGGCGACTCATATCTGTGATGCACAGCGTGATTCAGTATTAGATAAGGTCGTAAATATAGACTGGGAACATTATCCAGCTGGGGATTTCCGTGCGATTGATGACACCTTGAATAGCATGCACCGTCCGGTAGGCCCGGGTCCTTTGCAAAACTCACTGGATGTAATCCACAGTGTATGTCGTGGCGTAAACTTCGAGCACGATTATGAATCGATTATTGGTTTAAGTGATGCGCGCAGTGACTGGTTGCGTCAGGCCAGCGAAAACCTGCAAAAAGGTTCACCTGCAACCGCTGCTCTAAGCTGGTTATTATGGCAATGGGGTAAACAGGTTCATTCCTGGAATGAAATTTTCGAACTGGAAACCCAGATTTCAGACTGGAAAATCCGTCATCCTGACTTTGTTGAAGGCGTGCGTGCACGTCTGGTTGATAAAGACCTGTCTCCAGAATGGCAAAAAGGCAGTGATTTAAGCTTGAAAGGCATTCTGTCTCAGAATCCACCGGTAACCACTATTGAAAGCTGGAATGAGCTACTCAAACACTATGGTGTGATTTAAGTCTGAATGTCCGAAACACAATTTACCGATGAATACTGGATGCAGCTTGCTTATGAGCAGGCTGCACTTGCTGCTGAGCAGGGTGAAATTCCTGTAGGTGCTGTGATTGTCAGCCAAAATCAGGTTATTGGCCGTGGCTACAATGCGCCAATTTCTTTAAATGATCCGACTGCACATGCTGAAATCGTAGCATTACGTGAAGCCTGTCAGAGCCTAAAAAACTACCGCCTGCCTGAAGATGCTGTCCTCTATGTAACTCTGGAACCGTGCACCATGTGTGTAGGGGCATTGGTGCATTCGCGTATTTCGCGGGTCGTTTTTGGTACAACTGAGCCTAAAGCAGGTTCTTTGGTGAGTGCACGCAAGCTTTTTGAGACCGGCTACTATAATCATGTATTTCCATTTGACTCGGGCTGTATGCAGCAGCAGTGTGCTGAACAGCTCAGTGCATTTTTCAAGTTGCGTCGTGAACAAAAACGTCAGCTGAAATTGCAAGAAAAATTACTGAATGCTCATAAATAAATCGAATCTAATTCGTTAAACTTTGCTCACTTTAAAATCATTTATTTTCAGGAAAAAGAAAAATGAAAAATGCGATTCAGGTAAAAAAAGAATTCCCAGCAGCGATTGATAAGGTTTTTGAATTGCTGTCTAAACACGATGCTTATAACGTGGCTTTTGCACCAATGCAGGTGGAACGGATTAAGGATTCGGCAGACCCTGAGCGCCCAGATGGTGTGGGTTCTGTGCGTAGTATGGGTTTAGGTCCAGTCAAGCCGCTAAAAGAGCAAATTACCTTGCTAGAGCCGAACTCCCGTATTGAATACAAGATCGTAAAGAATCCTTTGATTAAACATCATTTGGGTATTATTGAATTTGAAGCATTGGACGATAACAAAAGTCTGGTGACTTATACGATAGAATTGCAGGCACGTCTTCCATTTGTCAGTAAATTAATTCTTGCACAGCTCAAGACAGGGATTAAACTAGGCCTCGCAAAACTTGCAAAATCTGTATAAATAACGGGAAAGTAATGACAGTTCAAATTATTACCATTGATGGTCCAAGTGGATCTGGCAAAGGCACACTGGCTGCAAAACTGGCAGCACACTACCATTTTCATTTACTGGATTCAGGGGCTTTGTATCGTTTATTAGGACTGTCATTGCATCACCATAATTTACTCGATGAACTGGATACTCAACTGGCTGAATGCGTACAAATTGCAACAAATTTGGATATCCAATTTTTCAGCACTGAATCAGGTGTTCAGGTATGGCTGAATGGTGAAGATGTCTCCCAAACTATCCGTACCGAACGGGTGGGTGAGTATGCTTCAAAAGTTGCTGCAATTCCTGAACTTAGAACTGCTATGGTGGCCCGTCAACATGCTTTTGCTCAAGCTCCTGGTCTAGTGGCAGATGGCCGCGATATGGCGACCAGTATCTTCCCAGATGCACAAGCTAAGATTTATTTGACAGCTTCGGCTGAATCCCGTGCGCAAAGACGTGTAAAGCAGTTGCAGGGTATGGGGCTGGATGTTAAAATAAACGACATTTTAGCTAATATCGAAGCGCGGGATAAACGAGATATGGAACGCACTGTCGCTCCGCTCAAACCTGCTGCTGATGCCTACATCATCGACAGTTCAGATTTGAATATCGATGAAGTATTTAAGCTGATGACCACGTATGTGGATCAGCAATTAGCTCAATAACCCTATTATTTCAGCAGATGCATAGCTTGATCAGTTTTATATGGACTATGTAGACGCTTAATTAAACCGGCCTTGTCTGATCCAAGACCGCTGACTTTATCGGATATATCATGACCGAATCTTTTGCAGCCCTCTTTGAAGAAAGCGAATTAAACCTCAACGTTGAAAAGGGTGCAGTCATCCAAGGCGTTGTAGTAAGCATCGACTCTGATTGGGTAACTGTTGACACTGGCCTTAAATCTGAAGGCGTTGTTGACCGTGCTGAGTTCTTAAATGAACAGCGCGAACTTGAAGTTCAAGTTGGCGACACTGTAGACGTAGTTGTTGAAGCACTTGACAATGGTATGGGTCAAACAGTTCTTTCTCGCGAAAAAGCTAAACGCGCTGAGACTTGGACTAAACTTGAAAAAATCTTTGAAGACGGCGAAATCGTTACTGGTGTTATCTCTGGTAAAGTTAAAGGCGGTTTCACTGTTGACATCGGTCCAGTTCGTGCGTTCCTTCCAGGTTCTTTAGTTGACACTCGTCCTATTCGTGATACTACTCACTTAGAAGGCAAAGAGTTAGAATTTAAAGTAATCAAACTTGACGCTAAACGTAACAACGTTGTTGTTTCACGTCGTGCTGTTATGGAAGCTGAATCTTCAGCTGACCGTGAAGCTCTTCTTGCTCAGCTTGAAGAAGGTCAAACAGTTACTGGTACTATTAAGAACCTTACTGATTACGGCGCGTTCGTTGACCTTGGCGGTATCGACGGTCTTCTTCACATCACTGACATGGCTTGGAAACGTATCAAGCACCCATCAGAAGTTGTTGAAGTGGGTCAAGAAGTTACTGTTAAAGTACTTAAATTCGACCGCGAACGTAACCGCGTATCTTTAGGCCTTAAACAATTAGGTGAAGATCCATGGTTAGCGATCATGAGCCGTTATCCTAAAGGTTCTATCGTTAAAGCTCGCGTAACTAACCTGACTGACTACGGCTGTTTCGCAGAAATCGCTGAAGGCGTTGAAGGTCTAGTACACGTTTCAGAAATGGACCACACTAACAAAAACATCCACCCATCTAAAGTTGTTCAGATCGGTGACGAAGTTGACGTTATGGTTCTTGAAGTGGACGAAGAACGTCGTCGTATTTCTCTTGGTATCAAACAAACTCGTGCTAACCCATGGGAAGAGTTTGCTAAGAACCACGATAAAGGTGAAAAAGTATCTGGTACTATCAAGTCAATCACTGACTTCGGTATCTTCATCGGATTACCAGGTGGTATCGATGGTCTAGTTCACTTGTCTGACATCTCTTGGAACGAACAAGGCGAAGAAGCTATCCGTCGTTACAAGAAAGGTGACACTGTTGAAGCAGTTATCCTGTCTGTAGATGCTGAAGGCAACCGTATCAGCCTTGGCATCAAACAATTGAACAGCGATCCGTTCAACGATTTCTTAGCTGCTAACGAACGCGGTGCGCTTGTTAAAGGTACTGTAACTGCAGTTGACGCTAAAGGCGCTACTGTTAAGTTAGCTGATGAAGTTGAAGCAACTCTTAAAGCATCTGAAATCAACCGCGACCGCGTTGAAGATGCGACTAAATTCCTTGAAGTTGGTCAAGAAGTTGAAGCTAAGATCATTAATGTAGATCGTAAATCTCGCTCTATCAACTTGTCTATCAAAGCGAAAGACGAAGCTGAAGAGAAAGAAGCTGTTGCAAATCTGAAAACAGCTGCTGCTGGTCAAGACAATGGTCCTAAAACTATTGGTGACTTGATCAAAGCGCAAATGAATCACTAAGAGTAGATGGTGAATTGTATTGTTAATGTAAATTAAGTAATACTTTTTACACAAATACTATAAACGGTAGCGTAGTATTTAATTATTGCGCTACCGTTTTGTATTTAAACAGGTTATTATCGGAAAATAGATCCCGAGTAGCTTGATAATTAAAGAGGTCGCAGATGACTACTGAAGCACTTAATAAGTCTGACTTAATAGAGCGCATCGCGCTAAAGAATCCGCATTTGGCTGAACCTTTAGTGGAAGAAGCAGTTAAAATTATGATTGATCAAATGATTGAAGCTTTATCATCTGATAACCGTATTGAGATTCGCGGGTTTGGCAGCTTTGCATTACATCATCGTGAGCCTCGCGTGGGTCGTAATCCTAAAACTGGTAAATCTGTTGAAGTTGCAGCAAAAGCTGTTCCACACTTTAAGCCAGGTAAAGCACTTCGTGATGCAGTAAACGAATCCGCAAGCAAATAAACAAGATATTTACGGGGTGTTCATGCGTTACGTTCTGGTCATTCTTTTATTGCTCGTCTTTGGCTATTCATTAGCTTTGGTGTTGCAAAACGGGACTGAGGTCTCAGTGGACTTGTTATTTACTCAAGTTCCTGCAATGCGTTTAGGGTTATTGCTCCTTTTGACTCTTTCCTTAGGAATAGTGGTTGGCTTGTTACTCGGTGTGCAGGTTTTCCGCGTTTTTCAGAACAATTGGGAAATTAAACGACTACGTAAAGATATTGAGCATCTACGTAAAGAACAGTTGAATACTGCCAAGATGATGGCAGCAGAAGCGGCGGCTCATACACGACATGAGAAAACAGTATTAGATATTAATTCTAATGACAGGCCATCGGCACCGCTTTAAACGAAAATGACAAGTAGAAGTAATCTACCGAATCTTTACTTCGCCTGTTTTGATCGAACGCCTTTTAGCTTAGCTTCTAAGGCGTTTTTTATTGTTTAATGGTATTTAGAAAATTATATAAAAATTATATAAATAAATGACTTAATTTGAATTAAAAAAATCATTTTTGCGAAAATATTCTTGGTTGTTATAGGGCTAATCCGTATAATGGTTTAATTTTGTCAATTTGAAGGGTCTTCTCATGAGTATCATCGTTGCACTGGATGCTAAAAGTCAATTTGATGCCTTAAGGATTGCAGAGCAGCTCGATCCTGCCTTATGCCGAGTAAAAGTGGGCAAAGAGTTATTTACTCATGAAGGTCCTATCATTGTAAAAGCACTTCAGGATAAAGGTTTTGATGTATTTCTAGATCTGAAGTTCCATGATATTCCAAATACCACTGCACAAGCGGTATGTGCCGCGGCAGACTTGGGTGTGTGGATGGTCAACGTCCACGCTTCAGGTGGTCGTAAAATGATGGAGACCTGTGTTGAGCGTTTAAAAGCAGGCAACTATAAAACTCAACTTATTGCAGTAACTGTATTAACGTCTATGGGACGCGAAGACCTGAAAGACATTGGTTTGGATATTGAACCTAATGAACATGTAAAACGTCTGGCTCAACTGACTAAAGACAGTGGCTTAGATGGAGTGGTCTGTTCCGCACAAGAAGCGAAAATGCTGCGTGAAAGCATTGGACAAGACTTTGCACTGGTCACTCCTGGGATTCGTCCTGAAGGTTCAAATGCAGACGATCAAAAACGTATTGTGACACCAAAACAGGCAATGCTGGATGGCTCAACACATCTGGTCATTGGTCGACCAATTACCAAGTCGGAAAATCCTCGTCAAACTCTAAAAGATATTTTGGCAACATTGTAATTCCGGCTACCCGCTGAAAAGCCTTTCATATGAAAGGCTTTTTTTATACATTGAGAAAAGCTGTATAAAAATAAAAAGGAATTTCAAATGAGAATAATAAAGACACCAGAACAAAAAATGCTAGAACAAAGGCTGGAAATGGAAAAAATAGCAGAACAGTTCGAACAGCAGGAAAAATATAAACAACAGGCACAGTCGGGTTCATGGGACTGGATGTCAGGCCTTGATAGCATAGATATTGTAGAACTCGCTTCAGAGATGATGGAGACAGTAGCGGATTCATTGAGTAGGGTTGATTTGAATTTTTAATATTCCGTAGTTTATTTTATTTCTAATTGAATCCCCCTAAATCCCCCTTTATGAAAGGGAGGTCGGGAGGTATTTTTAAATTACCGCCAACACACTTACCGCTACTGGCGCCAATATAGATAAAATAAAACCGCTCACCATGGCATGTGGAATAAAATCATTGCCACAAGCCTGTTTGACCATGGGTAAAGTCACATCCATCGCAGTCGCACCTGCAGCAGAAATTGCTGATCTTGGGTAACGCCAGCCGGCACAATACATCAGTAAAATCGCAAAAATTTCCCGAAACAGGTCATTCATCAGGGCAATACTACCCAGTTCTGCATTTCTCAGTTCCGTGATGACAACACCCGACATGGAATAAAAACCATAACCTTGCGACAGCATAATCAGGTCTTTTAAATGAATATCCGGATTCCAGAAAGAATAGGCAATTGCAGCCACGCATGAACCAGCAATACAACCTGCCGGAACCAGCAGGATTTTCCAGTTTAACCATGAGCGGTCAAGTGGTGAGTAGGCAAGATCCAGTCCAATCAGAAACATAAAGACCAGTAATAAATGCCAAGTGCTGATTTGAACAGAAAGCCCCATTTGAGTGAAACTATAATGTAGTAGATAGCCAGCAGCTAAGGCAAAGAATGCATAACTGATATTGATTAGTGATTTAATCACTAGCTCAGTCGAGACTCGTCCAGAAGAAGGCTGGAAATCTGCCCATTTAAATAGCAGATAACAACAGCCAAATGCCCCAATAGAGGTGAGAAAAGCAATTGTAATAGAGGTATTTAGAATCTGGGCAGGGTAAGGTAATTCCGTCAGAAGCTCAGAAAACTCAAAAGCGATGGCAATCAGCAAAATATAACTGAAATATGGAAGAACCTTAAAGCATATTTTCGTGAGTGAAGCAGGAAGCCGTTTTGCAAAAACAAAACCAAGCGCTAAACAGACCAGAAGCTGGGATACTAACCAAAGCGATTGCATAATAAAAAAGTATGATAAATCAGTCTTTATTATGCCATCGCTAGCCCTATGAATGTGAGGGACTTTTAACTGGCTTTATTTAAAAAATAATAATCTGCTGCATTAAGGGTTTTGGTTTTGAGCCAGTATTTCCAGGTATAGGTGGGCCATAAGGCAAAATTTTTCCCACCTTCTTGTTGATACCAGCTGATACAGCCAGATTGCCAGACCGTATTGTCCAGCATATGTTGGACATCCTGATTGAATTTTTCCTGTACCTGATCTTTGGCCACAATCGCATTACTATGTGATTGATCTACTAGGGCGATCATTTGCAGGATATAACTTACTTGCGCTTCAATCATAAAAAGCACTGAGTTATGTGCCAACACAGTATTCGGTCCTAATAGCTGGAACAGATTCGGAAAACCTTTAACACAGATTCCATAATAGCTTTCGGCACCATCTTTCCAGACATCAGTTAAGTGAATGTCATTCAGGCCAGTGCAATCGAAATTTTTCAGATAAATTCTTGGATCGGTAATAAATCCGGTACCGTAGATCAGGCACTCAATCGGACGTACTTTACCATCTACAGTAATAGTACTGTTTTCGGTCACTTCACGAATACCTTCAGTCACTAGTTCCGCATTTTTACGGTTAAAGGTAGGGAAGTATTGGTTAGACACCAGAATCCGTTTGCAGCCCATGATGTAATCTGGGGTCAATTTCTTGGCAGTTTCCTTGTCCTTGACCTGATAGCGAATATAAGCTTCTGCGAGTTTCTGAGCATATTTCATGACAGTTGGTTTAACGATAGGCACTACACGCGACTCATTAGACCAGTACAGACGAATCCGGTGTAACTTGCGGAACCATTCATATTTGGAAAACAGCTTTTTTTCCAGGTCATGATATAGGCGCTCATCCCGTGGAATAACCCAAGCCGCAGTACGTTGAAAGACATAGAGCTGTTTGCATTTGGGTGCAATTTTAGGGATATATTGAATTGCACTGCCACAAGCCCCAATCGATGCAACATTTTTTCCCTTGAGATCATAATGATGATCCCAGTGAGAAGAGTGAAAGATTTTACCCTTAAATTTTTCAATGCCCGTAATATGGGGAATTTGAGGAACATGTAAAGGACCAGAGGCAAATACTACAAACTGAGCTTCCAGAATGCTTTGATCCTGCAGATGGATTTACCATAAGCATCGGTCTTACTGGTAATGAACCCCAAGTACTTCGGTATTCAGCCGAGCAAAAGCCCGAAGATTATAATGACTGACTAAATCTTGAATATAGCTGAAAATTTCCGGTGCTTCGGCATAGCGTTTTGACCAGTCAGTTTTGGGTGCAAAGGAAAGGGAATACATATGTGATTGCACATCACAGGCCGCTCCCAGATACTGATTATCGCGCCAGGTTCCCCCAAAATCGCTATCTTTTTCTAAAATAATAAAATCATGGATGCCTTACTGTTGTAAACGTATTGCCATCGCTATCCCGCCAAAACCGGCACCGATAATGGCCACTTTGGTATAAGGATGAGTGTGGGTAAGGCGTGTATTGTCCAGCATCTTCGCATTCCTTGCTTATTTTAATAATGGATAATTATCTTGATTTATTAACTGGCTATTAGATATAAAATTGATCTAAACGGCAATAGCCGACGGTTTATTTTTATAGTACAACTAGAGCTATCACATTGTATTCGTATAGTTATGAAACGTTCTGTTCTCAGTCTGATGTATCTGATCCAGGGCATGCGCAAGGCTGGTATAGAGGTCGATCAAAAACTGCAAAATATCGGCTTGCGTGTTGATGCGCTTGATCCGACTTCAATCATTCACCCAAGCGTGGAATATGATGTGCTCAAGGTGGTGGGTCAGGATATCCAGCCAGAACAGGGTTTATCGATCGGCCAGCATTATGCATTGGCAGGTTATGGGCCTTTGCTGATGTTGCTGGTGACCAGTCCAACCGTACGGGATGCGATGCATCAGGTAATTCGTTTTCAGCAATTGACGCATCTTACCGGCCAGTTGGGACTGGAGCAAAGTGAGTACCACAGTGCGCTTTGCTATTATCCCAAGAAAACGGAAGACCATCTGGGAATGCTGGTCGCGCAAGCTGAGATTTCAGGTACATTCAAGTTCATTCGCGATATTTACAAGATGATGGGCCTGTCCAAACCTGACCTGCAGATTGAACTGCCTTTCGCCGCACCGGAACAATCTGCTACCCAGAAAATCTATCGTGATTATTATGGAACACAGGTACAGTTTGGTGTTGCAAGAGCTGCATTCTGGTTTGATGAGGCCATTCTGGATATCCGGATTCCTTCAGCAGATGCGGAGACCTTTGCAGTTTATGAGGCAAAGTGTCTGGCTGAACTGGAACGTCTGGCAGAAGATGCTGATGTCCCAACTGTGGTACAGCGAGTACAGGATTATCTGGAGTTGCAAACCGGTTTGATGCCGAGTATGGCTGAAACGGCTCAGGCTCTGAATATTCCAGAACGTACTTTACGCCATCAATTACAGCAGTTCGATACCAGTTATAAACAGATTCGCGAAGAGATTATTAAAGATAAAGCTTTACGACTCATTGAATATAAACAGTATTCGATTGAAATGATTGCAGAGTTATTGGGTTATTCCGAACCGGCTGCTTTTAACCATGCCTTTAAGCGCTGGTTTGGACAAAGTCCTCGGCAATATATAAAATAGCCTAAGTTAGTTAATGCCAAAGTGTTATAGTGTGCGTTCTAAACTCCGCTATAATTAAACAGATCCTGAATAGTACGAAACCTATGTCCGATTTTAATTCACAGCACAGCACCGCTTTTAGTCCGATCTCTCCTGCAGAACGTTATGCACAGGCTTTGTCTTCAGGACAGTTTATGCCTGATGATGCACAGGCCATGGCAGTACATGAGCTGAATCGTACCTGGCTGGAATTAATTCAGCGCTTCAAAGCTTCTAAAAAAGCCTTTCGTCGCTTCCGTCGTCAGACTTCGCCAAAAGGCGTATATATGTGGGGCGGAGTCGGTCGTGGAAAGACCTGGCTCATGGATCAGTTCTATGAGTCGATTCCATTTCGCCGTAAAACCCGTATGCACTTTCACCATTTCATGCAGCATGTGCATCGTGAGTTAAACAAGCTTTCAGGTCAGCGCAATCCGCTAGATCTGGTAGCGGATCAGATTTATAAAGATGCTGTGGTGATCTGCTTTGATGAATTTTTTGTATCTAATGTGACAGATGCCATGATCCTGAGTGATCTGTTCCAGAAGCTGTTTGAGCGTGGCATTACGCTGGTGGCGACTTCGAATATTGCGCCAGATGGTTTATATAAAAATGGGATTCACCGTGACCGTTTTCTGCCAACCATTGAAATGGTCAAGAAAAACTGTGTCATTCTGAATGTAGATGCCGGTGTGGATTACCGTTTACGTGTCTTAAAGCAGGCACAGTTATTCAAATATCCACTAACGCATGACAATAAAAACTGGTTGGCACATCGCTATACTGCACTGACTCAAACCCAAATCTCTTCTCAAGAGTCAATCATCATCAATAACCGTATTGTGGAAACTGTAGCCCATACTGAAGATGTCTTGTGGTGTGAGTTCTCTGAACTGTGTCTAAAACCGCGTAGCCCAGCTGACTTCATTGAAATTGCGAATATTTACAATACGGTATTAGTCAGCAATGTGCCGCATTTAACCGATTTCCTGAATGATGCCACACGCCGTTTCATTTATCTGGTCGATGAATTTTATGACCGTGGAGTCAAATTACTATTGACCTCAGAAGATAATATCGTTGATCTTTATAAAGGTGAGCGACTGGCTTTCGAAATTGAACGGACTCGTTCACGCTTATTGGAAATGCAGTCAGATGAATACCTGCATTCTGAACATCGCCAGATCGAGAAAATAGCTTCGAGCGAGCCTGAATAAATACAACAAGCGCTGGTCATGACCGGCGCTTTTTTATGCATTTCATTGCATCAAAGATCGACAAGTTCAGCCAAACATGGCTTAATCTTGATCTAAATATGACCTTGTATAAAAAGAACGGACAACTTTTATTCAAAATTCTGAACTTAAGTCTAATTTCTACATTTCAAAAACTTTATACACTGTCATGAGGGTATTTAGCAGGGTGATATTGCATCGTGTGAGACATCATTTAATAAGGATATGAGGGTATTCTTATTAGAAAAATGCTCATTATTTTGCGGTGTGATAGTACTATTCAGCTAGATTTTAATCGGTATACTAGAATCTCTTGTATAAAAAGTAGCAATATCAGGAAAGACAATGACTGCACGTATTCAAAAAGGCAAGTTAGCGATTGCTAAAGAACTTTACGATTTTATCGAAAATGAAGCACTACCAGGTTCTGGTTTGGACAGCGAAACATACTGGAAGAACTTTGAACAAGTCGTTGTTGATCTTAGCCCTAAAAACAAAGCACTTTTGGCTAAGCGTGATGATATTCAAGCTAAAATTGATGAATGGCATCGCAATAACACATTTGAATTACAAGCTTACAAAGCTTTCTTGACTGAAATTGGCTACTTATTACCAGAAGTAGAAGATTTCCAGATCAGCACTGAAAATGTAGACGAAGAGATTGCACTATTGGCTGGCCCACAGTTGGTAGTTCCAGTACGTAATGCGCGTTACTGCCTGAACGCAGCGAATGCACGCTGGGGTTCTTTATACGACGCTTTATACGGCTTCGACGTGATCTCTGAAGAAGATGGTGCTGAAAAAGGTAAAGGCTATAACCCGAAACGTGGTGAGAAAGTAATTGCATTCGCGAAAAACTTCTTAAATGAAACATTCCCTCTGGCACAAGGTTCACATGCTGATGCAACCAAATATGCAGTTGAAGGTAATGCGCTGGTTGTAACGCTGAAAGACGGTTCTACCACAACTGTTGCGGATAGCTCTAAATTCGTTGGTTACAATGGCGAAGCTTCTGCGCCGACTGAAATCGTACTAAAAAATAACGGCCTGCATGCAATCATCCAGATTGATGCAAACAGCCCAATTGGCCAAACAGATGCAGCAGGCGTAAAAGACGTTGTGCTTGAAGCAGCTGTAACGACGATTCAGGACTTGGAAGACTCTGTTGCAGCAGTTGATGCTGAAGAAAAAGTAGAAGGCTACCGTAATTGGTTAGGCTTGATGAAGGGTACGCTTGAAGAGTCTATCGAGAAAAATGGCAAGACCATTACCCGTAAACTCAATGCTGACCGTACTTTCAAAAATGTTGAAGGCGGTGAGACCAAGGTTCATGGTCGTTCATTGATGCTGCTTCGTAACGTTGGTCACTTGATGACAAACCCAGCGATCCTTGTAGATGGCGAAGAAATTTATGAAGGCATCATGGATGCATTGGTAACTCCATTGCTTTCTGTGGCTGATATCCGTGGTGAGAATACGATCAAGAACTCACGTACCGGTTCTATGTATATCGTTAAGCCAAAAATGCACGGTCCAGAAGAAGTTGCATTTGCGGTTGAGCTGTTTGAACGTGCTGAACAGGCGCTTGGCTTACCTGCGAAAACCCTGAAAATCGGTATCATGGATGAAGAACGCCGTACTTCGGTTAACCTGAAAAACGGTATTGCTCAGGCAAAAGACCGTACCATCTTTATTAATACTGGTTTCATGGACCGTACAGGTGATGAAATCCATACCTTCATGGAAGCAGGGCCATTCGTTCGTAAAGGCGAAATCAAAGGCCAAAAATGGTTCCCAGCTTATGAGAACCGTAACGTGATGGTAGGTCTGCAAACGGGTCTACGTGGTAAAGCACAGATTGGTAAAGGCATGTGGCCAAAACCAGACATGCTGTTAGACATGTACAAAACCAAGACTGAACATCCTGAAGCAGGCGCAAGCTGTGCATGGGTTCCGTCTCCAACAGGTGCAGTGATTCACGCGATTCACTACCATCAAATTAATGTAGCAAACCGTCAGCAAGAATTGCTTGCAACTGAAGCATTGCCTTTAGATGATTTGTTAACTCCACCTCTTGCAACTGATACCAACTGGTCTGAAGAAGAGAAACTAAAAGAACTGGAAAATAACTGCCAAGGTATCTTGGGTTATGTCGTTCGTTGGGTTGATCTGGGTGTAGGTTGTTCTAAAGTTCCAGACATCAATGATGTGGGCTTGATGGAAGACCGTGCAACTTTACGTATTTCTTCTCAGCACGTTGCCAACTGGTTACGTCACGGAATTGTAACGCGTGAACAGGTTGAAGAAGTAATGCAACGCATGGCGAAAATCGTGGATGAGCAAAATGCGAATGATCCACTGTACAAGCCAATGGCTGCTGACTTTGACAACAGCATTGCATTCCAGGCTGCTTCTGACCTGATCTTTAAAGGTGGTGAACAGCCATCAGGTTATACAGAGCCGCTTCTACATGCAGCACGTTTAAAACTTAAAGGTTATACAGGTGACTAATCCTGTAACTTGAAAAAGCCTCTTCGGAGGCTTTTTTTATTGCTCTTAAATCTTAAATAAGATCTAAGGTTAAAAATGTATTTTTGGAATGTAAATTAACTGATTGAACACCTAAAACAGAGCAGAGCAAGGTTAAGGGAGAGAACTTTAATAATAATTATCTGTTGAATATTAGCTTTATATATACCAATCGCAATTCCTATGAGCGTTTACAGCTCCTCATGCTGGATAGCTGTAGAGCTTTGGATAATGGCATTTAAGACTCAATTTAATTCTCAATTTTTAACTTATAAGAATCGTATTTGGGCTGACGTACTGGAAGATTTAGACAGCAAAGAATGAGATTCATGGATCAATAATTTCCATTCACTTAGAAAGCTCAAGATAAAAGCGTAACAATTCGTCGCTGTCACTTCCATCCTGAAATGGCTCTGCTAAAGTAAAAGCAAATCAATAAATTGCAGGGAAGAACAGCATGGCATATCAAAATTTGGATCAGCAATTTATTGCGGGTCAGTGGCAACCCGGTCGTTCCCAGAAAATGATTCAGAATTTGAATCCCTACACCCAAGATACGATCTTTACTTTACAGGCGGCTAGTACTGCAGATGTTGATGCGGCATATGCGGCAGCTGATAAAGCCTTCCAGCAGGGTGTCATTAAATCAGTAGAGTTCAGACAGCAAATCCTGCAAAAACTACAACAGGTAATTCAGGCACGTCAGGATGAAATTATTGACTGGTTAATTCTTGAGTCTGGAAGTACCCGTTTTAAGGCTGGTCTGGAAGTTGGCGCTGCTCTATCTATTATTCAGGAAAGCCAAAAATTTCCGGAGCAGATCAAGACTGAACAGCTGGAGAGTAAAGATCCACAACGTAAAAGTCTGGTACTGCGTAAACCCTTGGGTGTGATTGGTGTCATTAGCCCCTGGAATTTTCCATTTCATTTATCCATGCGTTCTGTAGCAACAGCGATTGCCTGTGGAAATAGTGTGGCACTCAAGCCAGCAAGTGATACACCAGTGACAGGTGGAACCTTATTAGGCAAATTGTTTGAAGAAGCTGGCTTACCTGCAGGTGTGCTCAATGTGGTATCGGGTGCAGGCAGTGAAATCGGTGACTATTTTGTCGAGCACCCAATTCCAAAAATGATCTCATTCACAGGTTCTACTGAAATTGGACAAAATGTAGGAAGCAAAGCCTTAGCCAGCCCTCGGATTAAACGTCTGGCGCTGGAACTGGGCGGAAATGCGCCACTGGTGATTCTGGATGATGCAGACCTTGATCTGGCAGTAGAGTTGACAATTATGGGACGCTTTATGCATCAGGGGCAAATCTGTATGAGCACTAATCGCGTCATTGTCGATGCGTCCGTCTATGATGCCTATGTGGAAAAGCTTTTAGAACGGGTAAAAACTGTTGCTGTAGGTGATCCAAATTTAGAAGAAACCATTATTGGTCCGATCATCAATCAGAGTCAGGTCAAAAAACATCAGCAGATTATTCAAAGTGCAAAAGAGCAGGGTGCAGAGCTAGTATATGAAGGGGGTATAGAAGGTAATCTGGTCTATCCACATATCTTTACTGGGGTAGCACCTGAATCTCCACTGGCTCAGGAAGAAAGTTTTGGACCGATTCTACCAATACTGAAAGCTCGTGATGAAACACATGCCTTAAAGCTGGCCAATGATACCCGTTTTGGCTTATCCAGTGCGGTTTGTACCTCGAATATTGAACGTGGTGTTCATTTTACAGAACAGCTTGATATCGGTATGACCCATATCAATAGTATTAGTGTGGCAGATCAAGCCAATGCTCCGTTTGGGGGAGAGAAAAACTCTGGACTTGGGCGTTTCAATGGACGCTGGATTTTTAAGGAATTCACCCGTACTCACTGGCTGACTGTACCTAGTGAATAATATTAAATGATAGAAACTTATCCATAATCCATACAGGTTTAAGCTTGGCATCAAGCTATAATCAGAACATCAAGTGATCTGTCTGATTAAGCATGTGTGCCAACTTTAAGCCTTTAACTTCGCAGCAAATACATGATCTGGGCTTGCCGGAAATTCCCTTTGAATATCCGGAAGAAGTCTATCCGAATTATGCTACCCCCTTGTTATTTCAATCTGATCAAGGTCTGGAATGGCGCTTGGTTAACTTTGGCTTTATTCCCAAATGGGCAGAGGATAAAACGATTGGGACAAAAACCTACAATGCCAGAAATGAAACTTTGCTGCAAAAACCAACCTTTGCAGAAGCGACAGCCAAATGCAAGTTTGGGGTGATTCCCGTCTCGGAATTTTATGAGTCAAAGTATTTTGATAATAAACCACAGCGCTGGGGCGTCAGACGTAAAGATGGAAAGGCGACCTTTATTGCGGCACTGTATGAAATTGCACGGGTGCAGGATGAAATCGTACGTTCAGCCAGTATGATTACGATGGATGCAATAGACCATCTCATGATGAAAGAGTTTCATGAGCCGGGAAATATTAAACGTTCAGTCATTGTGATTCCACATGAACGTTTACATGAATGGCTGAATCTAACGCAACCGGATATTCGCAGCTTTGTACAAGGATTTCCAGTAGAGGAGTTCGAATGTTCACATGTACCAAA
Organism: Acinetobacter sp. UBA1496; assembly: GCF_002324975.1. NCBI lineage: Bacteria > Pseudomonadati > Pseudomonadota > Gammaproteobacteria > Moraxellales > Moraxellaceae > Acinetobacter > Acinetobacter sp. UBA1496. Next base: position 55,453 of record NZ_DCRI01000019.1, read on the forward strand.
AGAAAGAATCAAAAAAGCCAGTCCACAGCTGAACTTTTTTGATTCCTAAAGCCTAGAAAGCAATGGCGGATCGTTAATTATTATAAAAGGTGTTATTGATCTCGCCAGCTAAATACAAAATTGAAAAATACTTAACGAGCCAAATTTTTAAAGATATGGCGTAAGCTTTCCATAGTTTTTTCAATTTGTAATGGGGTTAGCCCTTCAAATGATTGTTCCAGTACAACATTGGTCAGGTCATTAATTTTATGTGTCATTTCCATTCCTTTTTCAGTCAGCACGACACGGGTAATACGAGCATCGTCTTCACAGGAATAGGTCTCAACCAGACCTTCATCTTTTAAGCGATAAACGATCTTGGTGGTTGTCGACATTTTAGATACGACCATTTCTGACAGGTCAGAAACGCTGGCATGTGGTTTGGCTTTAAGAGCAAGCAAGATACGGCGACGTGAATTATCGACACCATACTTTTTAAGTGCATGATCTACATTTAGGACATATTGGGCATGAACTTGAGTCACCCAGTAGTATGGAAAGTTTTCTAAATTAAAGTGTTCTGCACAAGGTAAAAATTTTGCATATTTTTTAGTCATGAAATGTTCCTTTTATTTATTTTTCTAGGGCACTGACATTTTATGTAAAAGTTTATACATATTTCAACCTTTATTTTTAAAATGTTAACGAGATTGCATTTGTTAGATCTTCTTAACATCAAAAAAATCAGGTGATTTATGTGTTGTAGATCAATCGGGGCAAATTGTAACTGTCTTTATCCAGATGAATGGCATTGATATGACATGCAAATCTTAAGACTCCAGATTAAATTTAGAGTCTGAATAAGAACTAGATTGGCAAACCATATGGATAAATGGCCGACCTGCGCATATCTTACTTTTGGTGAGTATGCGGAAATACAATTCAAAATCGATGCTGTTTAAATGAATGCTCTGATAGATTTTATAATCTGTAGCACGATGCAGATTCGGATTTCTCAAATCTGATCGAAAGCTAGAGCGAGTACATTTAAGTTGGTCACCCATCTAATAAAACCGTTTTGGATGAGAAACTTATGCATCTTTTGATCCCACGACTAACTATTTATAACGTATATGAACTATTTTAATAAAAAAATCCATATTTAAAATATGTCTTTAGATAAGTGGATTTAAGGGACGTAGCAGGATAGTGGATGATTCAATATTTTATGATGCATGATTAGATATGAATATTAAGAGAAACAGTAATTTATATCTCAGGCTTCTATCAGATAGATTTAATGCGCTTAGGGTCAAAAAGAAGCCTAAATTTTCTTTAATTTGTAATGAGTTATGTAGAACATAACAGATTCAGGCCAATGATTTGAAAATTAAAAGATTTTAGAATGAGGAGAGGCAAAGCGGTGCAACAGTTTTTCATAAATTTTATTGTTCAAAAATCATAAGTTTATGCATAATAGATACATCTTAAGTCGAAAAGGTTAAATTAAATGGATCCCTCGCCGTGCGTTGATCTTCCATATTCGTTGCTTACATACTCAAACGGGATGGTGTTCTAATGGAATTTTTATTAGACCCCGGAATTTGGGTTGGTTTAATTACTCTTATTATTCTCGAAATCGTTTTAGGTATTGATAACCTAGTCTTTATTGCCATTCTGGCTGAGAAACTTCCTCCTGAACAGCGTGATAAGGCCCGTGTGATTGGTCTATCCTTAGCCTTGTTGATGCGTTTAGGCCTACTGTTCGCAATCTCTTGGTTAGTCACCTTGACTCAACCGATTATTCAATTATTTAACTGGACCTTCTCCGGACGGGATTTGATTCTGCTCTTTGGTGGTTTATTCCTGCTCTATAAAGCCGTTACCGAACTTCATGAAAAAATTGAAGGCAAGCCTGAAATACAGGTCACGACCAAGGTGGCATATGCGGGCTTTACAGCCGTTGTGGTTCAGATTGTCATTTTGGATGCTGTATTCTCATTAGACTCAGTGATTACTGCCGTAGGTATGGTCAATAATATCTATGTCATGATGGCAGCCATGATTATCGCGATGGCCGTGATGTTACTGGCGTCTAAGCCATTGACTAACTTTGTGAATCGTCATCCGACAGTTGTGATTCTATGTTTGAGCTTCCTGTTACTGATCGGGATCAGCCTGATGGCAGAAGGTTTCGGTTTCCATATTCCGAAAGGCTATATCTACTCTGGTATTGGTGTTGCAATTGCAGTTGAAGCCTTTAACCAGTTTAGTCAGCGCAATGCTGCGAAGCATGAAGCCAAGATTCCGCTGCGTCATCGTACCGCTAACAGTATTCTTCAACTGATGGGTGCCAAGCTTGAAACCACAAGTACTACTCAGCATGAAGCGCAGGAAACCTTTGCGGATGAAGAACGCTATATGATTGGCGGAGTATTGACCCTGGCAGAGCGTTCTGTAGCATCGATCATGACCCCACGAAGCCAGATTTCCTGGGTCGATCTGGAGGATAGTCCGGAACAGATCCGTGAAAAAATCCTTTCTGTACCCCACAGCCTGTTTCCGGTTTGCCGGGGCAGTTTGGATAAGGTGATTACCATCGTTCGTGCCAAAGAACTGTTAGATGTACTGGATGAACCGCAAGAATTAAAAGCTTTGATCAAGCGTCATCGCCCTATCTATATCTTTGAAAGAATGAAAGTGATTGACGCGATTAATACCTTGCGCACATCAAAAGGCTCTCTGGTACTGGTCAGTGATGAATTTGGTCATGTACAAGGTCTGATTTCACCGCTAGACGTGTTTGAGGCAATTGCCGGTGAATTCCCAGATGCCGATGAGCAGCTGGATCTGGTCAAAGTTGATGATACACACTGGATTGCGTCCGGTATGCTGGATCTGTACCAGTTAGAACTTGAGCTCGGTATGCTGGATCTGATTGATGAAGATGCAGGCTATATCAGTGTTGCTGGTCTGATTCTGGATAAAACCAGTAGTGTGGTCGAGGTAGGTACTGAACTGAACTACCAAGGTGTTCAATTCAAGGTGATGGAAATCGAAAATAACCGGATTAAATCGGTGAGTATCCATTATCAGGGTTAATCGCCTGTCTTTATTATTTTTTTGAGTCAGTTGCTTAAGGGCAACTGATTTTTTTATTGAATCTTCTTTATGACTTAGATATTAATGCTCACCTAAGCTTATTCTTCAGGCTAAATGGAGTATTGAATATTTTGAAAGCCAAGAATGAGTAATAGGTTTTACTGGCTTAGAAGTAAGAAATCTTAATGAAGTATTAAATTGCAGATATGCTTTGTTTAGAATTATTAAACAAATTTAAATAAAGTTTAAAAATAAGTGTGAATTTGACTAATTGGTAAAATATATATTTCACGTAATTTTGAAAGATATTAGTCAAATTTGAGATACAAAAGCTCATCCAAAGCTTACACAATACTGAGCTTGAGCGCTTGAAAAATTATTTTTGCCAGATTAAAGCTGAATTTAATTATCTAAAAAATAAGTTGAATAGTGTAATAGGGTGTTCCATGTGTTCATTATAAAACACCCGACTGATGCTTAATCTGCTAAAATCCGAAAGTCTGCATATTGACGGATCGTTTCTATGTTCAATTGATGAATCTCATCGATAAATGCAGCATTAAAATGACCTAAGGTTGCTGCTTTGGCAAAAGCCAATTGACCGGCGATTGCAAAATGTACATGAGCAGAGAGTGCTGCGATCGCAGAAGAACTGACTGCACTATAAGCTGCAATCAGTGCGCCTAGGGCACATCCAGTTGCTGTGACGCGCGGCTGTAAATATGAACCGCCTAAAACCTGAATCACCGGATAATCTCTGGAAATGATGTAATCAGACTCACCTGAAATAGCGATACATTCACATTGTTCCAGTAAGGACTGCGCCTGTAGATAAACTTCTGAGCTATCAACAGTGCTATTGACGCCTTTGGACTCGATATTTTTCCCTGCCAAAGCACCAATTTCTGAAGCATTCCCCCGTAAAATTGTGGGTTGATAGGTCATGAGCTGATCCACAACACCTGAACGCCAATGCAGTACATTTCCATAACCAACAGGATCTAGTACCCATGACTTTTGGATACTGTATGCTGTTCTAGCAGCGATCTGCATCGCCTCGACCTGTTCGGTAGTCGGCGTTCCCAAATTTAAACTGAGCGCTCCAGCAATTTTGACAAAGCTCTCTGCTTCAAAAGGATTATCAATCATAGCGGGCGAAGCATTCGCAGCCAGCAAGATATTGGCCACATAGTTGCTGGCCACCGCATTGGTCATCACATGCACCAATGGTTGCTGCTCTTGAAGCAATGACCAGGCTTCACAGATCTGATCGAGAAGAGTATTTTGTAATTGTTGCACGGAAGTATTCATCATCCTGATCTTTCAAATATGAATAGAGCTGCTAAATGCTTAGCGGGTAAAATAATGGTCTTGATGTTTGCAGTTACGGCATAACAGGCTGACATAATCGCTGGCATCATATTCAACAGTAAGCTCTTTTGAGCCGCAATGCATACAGCGTTTTTGTGAATAAAATTTCAGGCGTGGTTCAATCTTCTGCCATGAACGCCAGATCGGCTGGAAGAAAATATTTTCATCATAACCAAGAAAGCGGAAAAACAGAATGCTGCTCATTTTGCTCAAAGGCAATTGTGGTGGACGAGGCAGAATTGAGGTTTCCCATTTTTCATTCACTGAACGTTCCCGATATTGCTGTAGGGTCTTTTTCAGTAAATTGGTATTAATGAAATTTTCATTTCGTGGTTTTAAAGCTTTCTGCTGATACAGATATTCGAGGGCCGATTGCACGAGATAATAAATCTGTCCCACAGCCAAAACATCAAGCAGGCGATAGCAGAAAGCCTGAAAACTTTGATTGCCCGCAATCTGGATACCCCAGCTACGGCAATAGAACTGAGCGAATTGAATGACTTCCTGATACAGTAGACAATACAGTGCATCTTTGACTTCATCCGCACTTTTAAAAGGCACGCCTTTACTCAGATTTTCATAGAACCAGAAACGCAACTGCTGGGTAATACTAAACAGGCTTGGCTCAGAATAGCCATCCAGACGTACATTAATATAGTACTGCTGATTCTCTTGTTGAATATCTCTAGGAACTAGAATCTGATCTTTCAGCAGATTTTTGACCAGACCATGCTGATACAGGTAATTCGGGCTGATGGAATAATATTTAATGGCATGCCAGTCAATATATTCCTGATGCTGGCTATGTTCCTGAACCTGTTCATCCAGAATCGAGAGCAGAAACAGTTTGTTAATAAAGCTGAGCTGATTAAGCTCATATTCATGCCGATCCTGCTTTTTATAAATTTTCCGGTTTTCCTGTAAACGGACTTCTTTCAGCATACGTTTACGCTGAGCCAGACACTGATCGCAATAACAGTTGTGTTTCTGGTCGGTATAGAGCTGATGCTGGCAGTGGCTGCATTCATGATAAGTAATGTCCTGATCATACTGTTCTGCCTCGATCCAGTACATGGAGGCCTTACATAGCGGGCACTGCGTACTTTCATCAAGCTGTTTTTGCAGAACGTTGAATACCATGATTGCGCACAACTCCAGAATAAAGAGAAACTGCGATTATACACAGCTCATCAAAGTCACGCGTCATTTGACAATATTTTTAATGCAGCAGATTTCAGGAGAAGAGAGCTTTAAACGAACAGAGCTACCGAAGTAGCCCTGTATTCAAGAAAACTTGATCATCGTTTTTTAAACGGGGCAGGGTAATGTTTCGTCTTCCTCTCCTTGATGTTTCGCTTGAATCAACGCCTGCACTTTTTTGGATGGAACCTTTTTGGCACCGAGTGCATCATAAGTATTCAAAATCGCACTAACCTCATGCGCTTGTAGCTGAACGCCTTCAGAACTCATGAACAGGGCAATGACTTTATGGTCAATATTGGCCTGATCCAGAACCTGAAGTGTTTTAAGATTTTCAATCCGTACCACATGCTGTTTTAAATACATAGCTCACCTCAATTTCTTGGTTGTCGTTATTCTTGGATTTTTGCGCTTGGAGAAAACACACTTAGACTGTAGCAAAAACCATGCTCATTTTTTTAATCAATATTTCGGAATTGCTATTAATCATAAATTATATATTTTTAAATCAAGCATATAAGAAAATATAAAAAAATATGATATTTACTGAAAACTTGGCATATATCTTTCTTTGAATCCTGCCATTGCTGTTGGGTGAGACAAAATGCATTCAAACTGGTGCGTGTCATTTGTGCATTTAAAGTGAAATTCAGAACGCAGATTAATCAGAACTTAATCTTTTAGAAGTCAGGTTTTGCAGCGCCCAGCATCTAAATTGGATAAGGTTGTCCTGAACTCAGGCAGTAAATTTTAATATTGGAATAATACTTTGCATGTGCAGGAAACATGCATAGAGGAATCATACAGTGCAGATGAGGGCTTTTTTTATTCTATCTTTAAGTTGTTTTACAGAGGGGGATTTTAGATATCGGGCAAATATAAGGCGATTATCGTATATTTTGATGTAGCTCAATTGAAAAGATCAGTAATTATTCCCATATACAATACAAATGAAACGCACAGACAGGTTCAAGATCAAGGCGTATGATCAATACATTGACAATCTTTGGCCTTAGAAGCTGTGCAATAAAGGATCAGGACATTATATGAATATCGCGGCGAATCCGGTGATCGAAGCAGATCAAACCATTTATTTAAAAGACTATCAAAAACCTTCTTTTGTTGTAGATTCAATCGACCTGAATATTCAAGTCTATGACGATCATACGCTGGTCAGCAGCAAACTGGAGATGCAGCGTCAAACAGCAGGTGATCTGGTATTACTTGGTCGTGACCTCGAACTGCAATCGATTCAGTTAAATGGTCAGCCACTAAATGCATCAGATTATATTCTGGATACTGAGCAACTGGTGATTAGCAATGCTCCAGATCAGGCGACCATTGAAACAGTCGTCAAGATTCATCCAGAAAGCAATACCATGCTGGAGGGTCTGTATCAGGCCAGTTCAGATCTGTTCGTCACTCAGAACGAACCGGAAGGTTTCCGTAAAATTACGTTCTATCCAGACCGCCCAGATGTATTGTCTGTATTTACCACTCGTGTCGAAGCTGACAAAAAGTATCCGGTTCTACTGGCTAACGGTAACCTGATTGAAACTGGCGAAGTGGATGAAAACCGTCACTATGCACTTTGGCAAGATCCAACCAAAAAGCCGAGCTATTTATTTGCTTGCGTCATTGGTGATCTGGCAGTAATGAAAGATCGCTATACCACATCAGAAGGTCGTGATGTGGCACTGGAAATCTATGCCGAGGAAAAAGATATTCCAAAATGCAAAATCGCGATGGAAGCCTTAAAACATTCCATGCGTTGGGATGAAGAGCATTATGGTCTGCCATATGACCTTGATAATTACATGATCGTAGCAACCAGCGCATTCAACATGGGAGCGATGGAAAACAAAGGCTTGAATATCTTCAATACCTCATGCGTATTGGCTGATGAAGAATATACAACTGATGCTGCCATCATGCGTGTACAGTCCGTGATTGCCCATGAATATTTCCATAACTGGACGGGTAACCGGATTACTTGTCGTGACTGGTTCCAGCTATGTTTGAAAGAAGGTTTGACTGTATTCCGTGATCAGTCTTTCTCGGAAGATTTGCAGTCTGCTGCGGTACAACGTATTGATGATGTTGCAGTCCTGAAAGCGCATCAGTTTCCGGAAGATTCTGGCCCTTTATCGCATCCACCGCGTCCGGATCATTTTGTAGAAATTAATAACTTCTATACGGCGACCGTGTATGAAAAAGGTGCAGAAATTAACCGTATGATGGCGACTTTGCTCGGTAAAGAAAAATTCCGTCAGGGTACAGATGAATATTTCCGCCGTCATGATGGTCAGGCCGTAACGGTTGAAGACTGGGTAGCTGCATTGACTGCCGGTTCAGGTGTGGATCTATCAAACTTCCTGACTTGGTATAACCAGCCAGGTACACCAAAACTGGTCGCAAAAGGTGAGTATGATGCAGATGCACAAACTTATCGTCTTCGCTTTAAGCAAAGTCTGAAAGCTCATCCGAAATATCCGAATCTGAAAGCTGTTCCGATTCCAGTGGCTTTGGCCTTGTTTGATGCGGCTACAGGCGAGCAGCTGAGCCTGCACTCTGATGCCTTATTTGAAAATGGCGTCAAAGATGGGGTGTATCTATTTGATCAGGATGAAGCGACCATCGAGTTTAGCGGTATAACCAGCAAGCCGGTTGTTTCTTTACTGCGTAACTTCTCTGCACCCGTTGATCTTCATTTTGATTACTCTGAACAAGAACTGGCGTTCCTGTTGCAATATGAAACCAATGGTTTTAACCAGTGGCAGGCGACCCAGACTTTATTAGAACGCATTCTGCTGGATGATCAACCTTCTGAAATCTATATCGAGGCAATGCTAAATACCTTGCCTGATCTGATTCAGAAAGATCCGCTATTGGCTTCCCGTCTGTTTGATGTGCCGGCTGAAGGTTACCTGGGTAGCCGTATTGATACAGACTATAATCCAGCCATGATTCAGGAAAAACGTGATGCCTTGCTGCATAAATTGGCACGTGCCTTTGGAGCCACAGCTAAAGAAATCTATCTGAGTCTGGATCCTGAATTGCAGTCAGATTTCTCCCAAGCGATGGGTGTACGTGCATTGAAAAATATCATGTTGATGCTGATTGCACGTCAAGGTGATGAAAGTGCATTTGAACTGGCAGAGCAGCAATACCAAAACACAGGCAACATGTCTGAACGTTTAGGTGCCTTGCGTGTGCTGGTATGGAATGATGCCCCTCAAGCCAAAGCATTCCTGGATGATTTCTATAACCGCTTTAAAGATGAAGCGCTGGCACTGGATCAATGGTTCATGCTGCAAGCCGCTCATCCAAAAGCGACTGCAGAAACAATTAAAGCACTCACTGAGCATGCAGATTATGACTTGAAAGTGCCAAACCGTATTCGTGCAGTGAGTGGCGGTTTGAATGCCAATCCGGTCAATACCTGGAGTTTTGGTGTACAGCATTATATCGAGCTGGCGAAATATCTGGATCAGAAAAACCCGATTGTCGGTTCACGTCTGCTTCAGGTGCTTTCACGCTGGTATACACTGATTGAACCACAACGCAGTGAAGTCAAAGCACAACTTGAAGCTTTAAAACCACAGGTGAAATCGAAAAATGTCTCTGAGACATTGAACAGCATGTTAAGCGTATAAGATCATTATGTAAAAAGCCGGATCATCTGATCCGGCTTTTTATTATTTACTTATTTTAAATGGTGAATTTAAACACATTTAAAATCCTATAATGCGAAATCAGCCACATAAAAGGTTTACAGTAAGAGGCTAGACAGGAAAGTAAAACTATACTTTTCTATTAAACATGAAGAAATCTTCAAATTGATATACTAGAGGTCTTATTCAAGATGTTGGTGAAAATCGAAGATGGTTTTTATTTAAATACTCGGCATATTATTGCGGTTCATGTCAGCAGAAATGCTGCGACTGGTCTGTTTGAAATCTCCCTTCAATATACACCGCATTCTATTCAGCAAGCTGGAGAATACAAAAAAGTATTTAATAGCCAGCTGGATGCTGAACTCTTCCTGAACGAACTGAATCAAAAAGTTCGCTAAAAAAAGCCTGCATAGCAGGCTTTTTTTGTTGTCTGCTTTACGATCTCACAATCAATACCGGAATCTCGGACTGGGAAAGAACATTCTGTGCCACGCTACCCAGCATTAGTTTTTGCAGACCTTTACGGCCATGTGATCCCATGATAATCAGATCGGTCGGAACTTCCTGCGCTGCCTGAAGAATTCCTTCAGAAGGTGTCATACCATGAATGATTTTAGTCGTGACTTGCGTACCATCATGCACAAAATTTGCCTTGATCTCATTTAAAAGATCCAGTGCATGTTGTTCTGCCTGCATGAAATAGTCAGTGACTGCGGGAGCAACCTTATAAAAGTCCACGCCTTTAAATGGATCTACGGCAATAATACTGACCAATGTCACCTTACTACTAAAAGCTTTGGCCAGCTCACGGGCATGTTCAGCTGCAGCATAGGACATCGAGGATTCATCGAGTGCGACAAGAATATGTTCATAGTTTTGCATAGTGCCTCCTCATTTTTAGAATATGCAGTGAAATGGTCATTTAGAAAATGGAGGTTCACTGTAGAAGGGTTTAGACAGAAACACTGCCTGAAAAAGTTGCGCACCTTGAAGATGCGCAAATCAGATCATTTTTTAACGATTAACACCGGAATTTGACTGGCGCCCAAAACATCTTGTGCAAAGCTGCCCAGAATCATTTTCTGGAAGCCTTTACGACCGTGTGAACCCATGACGATCAGATCGGCTTGGGTTTCCTCTGCAGTCTCAGCAATATGTTCGGCATTCACCAGACCAGTCACAATGCGGGAATCTGCTTCTATACCTTCACCGTCTGCAATCGCAGTGGCTTCTTTTAGGGCATTTTTTGCATTGGCATGAGCCTGAGCAAAATACTCTTTCATGATGGTTGAACTGTAGTAGAAGTCAGCTTCGGTAAAAGGGTCTTCTGCAATCAGGCTGATCAGGGAAAGTTTACTGCCAAATGCCTTGGCAATTTTGGCTGCATGTCGAACTGCAGAAAAGGAAATATCTGAACCGTCTACTGGGACTAAAATATGTTGGTAAGCCATGATTTTTCTCCGCATGTTGTGTGTCTTTTACGCTCTGATTTATTGATAGCACAGTCCACCCAAGGGTGCAATTGCAAAAAGCTGAAAAATGGCAAAAAATCTTTAAATTACAGATATTTTTCACGTGAAAGCAGAGATTTGATTAAAGAAAAAACAGAGCGAAAAACTAGGAATTCAGGTTTTATTGATCAAAAATAACAGGATAAATGACGCTGTTTTTCTGGGAATAGTTTAAACTGCCTAAGCTTATTTTTTGGCTGATCGAGGGGAAGGTTTTGAGGTTCTTTGTCATTCATTTATTGCTGCTCTGTTCAATTATTCTGGCAGGCTGTCAAAATACTGTACAAAATAGCCGGGTCATTGCCGGTGCTTTTAATTTGACCACAGGGATGCAGCAAAAGGTGATAGATCGCTATGCACCAGGTTCGGTCATCGTGCATCAGAATATGATCTATGCACCGCAGAAAAAGCTCTCTCTGGATCTGTATCAACCGCAAAATATCGAAAGTATTGGCCCCCAACCAACTATTGTGTGGATTCATGGTGGTGGCTGGATTTCTGGTTCAAAAGAACATGCTCGGGGTTATTTTAAACTTCTGGCTGCGCAAGGTTATAATGTGGTATCGGTTCAATATCAGTTTGCACCTCAAGCGATTTATCCAAGTCAGTTACATCAGATTGATCAGGCTTTGGAGTTTATTACTCAACATGCAGCCGAATACCAGATTGATGCCCAGAATTTATATCTGGCCGGAGATTCTGCCGGTGCGAATATGGCCAGCCATTATGCTGCGCTTCTAACAAATCCTGACTTCGCCAAACAATCTGATTTTCAGCCTTATCTGCAACCCTCTCAGCTTAAAGGTCTGATTCTGCACTGTGGTATTTATGACCTGGAGTCATTTGCCAGTACTGCACCTGATGAAATGAAGATCGTAGAGTGGGGCGTATATAGCCTGATTCAGGCCTATACAGGTGACCGTAAAAATGATGCCGAGTTTCTCAAACGTATTTCTCCAATCCAGTATATTACGCCGTCGTATCCGCCAGTATTCATTAGCGGGGGCAACAAGGACTTTCTGACTGATACCCAATCCTTGCCTTTTATCAAAGCTTTAAAAGCGCAGCAGGTTCCAGTGACAGAAGTTTTTTATCCCGAATCTAAAGCCTGGCTGATTCATGAATATCAGTTCTTTATGGGCAAGAAAGAAAGTCAGCAGACTTTTATCAAGACGCTGGATTTTTTGCATCAGCTTTCGCCTCTCAACATAAACTTATAAAAAATTTATTTCTTAAGACCATAACTAAGCTTTGGTTTAGGAAAGACAGATTTGGAGGATGAATAAATGAACCCTGCAACTTGGGCATATCTTTTGTTGGGTTTGGCCATTATTGCCGAAGTCACTGGATCTACATTTCTGGTGAAATCTGAAGGCTTTACCCGTTTGTGGCCTTCTTTAGCGGTGGTCGTTTTATTTTGTATCGCCTTTTATTTGCTGTCTCAGGTGATCAAGGTGATTCCTTTAGGCATTGCTTATGCGATCTGGGCCGGTGTGGGGATCATTCTCACGGCCATTGTTGGTTATATTGTATTTAAGCAGGCGCTGGATCTTCCTGCTTTTATCGGTATTGCCCTGATTATTTCCGGTGTAGTGGTCATTAATCTGTTTTCTCAAGCAGCAGGGCATTAAAAAAAGATAGATATAAGTCATCTCTACTTTTATAAATTTAAGCCAACTGAGGTTTAAGCTTAAATAGTAAATAAACCATCAAACCAAGCAGTAGGCCCCAGAAAGCGGAACCAATGCCGAAAAACTGGATATTGGATGCACTGAACAGAAAGGTTATCAGTGCGGCTTCCCGGTCATGACTGTCCTGAAAAGCCAGTGCAATGTTGTGGCTAATGGTGCCAAACAGCGCAATGCCGGCCAGAACCGTAATGAGAATACCCGGAAAAGCCATCAATAAGCTGGTCAGGGTCGCAGCGAAGAAACCCATCAGAATATAAAACAGACCACAGCTCATACCTGCGATATAACGCTTAGCTGGATCAGGATGTGCCTGTGCATCCAGACTGACTGCTGCACTAATTGCAGCAAGATTAACACTGAAACAGCCAAAGGGAGCGAGTAGTGCCTGAGTGAGGCCCGTCCAGCCTAAAATCGAATTTACCTTGGGTGGATAGCCATAACTTTTAATTACAGCCAGGCCTGGTAAATATTGCGATGCCAGATTAATCACCATCAGCGGAAGAGCCAGTCCTAAAATAGCTTGCAGGCTAAATTCTGGTGTGGTCCATACAGGCTGGGCGATGCTCCAGTCCAAACTTGGGAGCGTAAAATCGATAAAGAACGGACAGAGTGCAATTGCAAGCAGTACGGTAATGACAATGCTATAACGGGTACTGAGCTTTTTAGAAATGAGGTAAATCGCCAGTACGGTAAGCACAAAGCCCCAGGATTGTTGTAGGCTGCTAAATACCGAAATCCCAAATTTCAGCAAGACACCAGCCAGCATGGCACTGGTCAGGCTTTGCGGAATAAACTGAAAAATCCGGTCAAATATTCCGAAAAATCCCAGACAGGCAATCAGGATGCCGCAAATCAGAAAAGCGCCAATCGCTTCGGCTAGACTGTAATGGCCTGCGGAGGCAATAATTAACGCCAGACCGGCTGTCGACCAGGCGGTGGAAATCGGATAACGATATTTCCAGGAAAGCAGCAAGCCGGAAACCCCAATACCTATACCGAGTGCCCATAACCAGGAACTGATTTGCGCTGCATTTGCACCCAGACTTTGCGCTGCTTCAATGACCAGTACCGCGGATACGCTGATCCCAATCATGCAGGTAATAAAACCCGCCATGATGGCAGGAAAGGAGAGATCTTGTAAAAGTTTAGGCATCATCCATGACACTATTTTTAAATGCGTTTAAATCATACGCTTTTCATATATAAACACAATGTTTTTAACAATTTTAGAAAGAGCTGCTCTTGCCAGAAATCTACTAATTTTTAGAAGGTTGAAGTCGCCAGTTTGATTCCGAATCCGCAGAATAGAATTCCTACTGAAGCAACTCCGCCAGCGGTCAATTTATAATTCTGGTTGAAATAGCTCGCGAGTTTGACCCCGGAAAAGATCAGGATTGAAAGGTAGGTCATGCTGATCAGTTGCAGGATTAAAGCCAAGAGTGCGAAAGTCAGTGCCGGATAAGGGTAAGCAGGATCGACAAACTGCACAAAAAAAGACAGGTAGAACAGAATCGCTTTAGGATTTAAAACACTGATTGTCAATGCTGTACGGAAAGGCTGAATCGACCTGACAGTTTCAGGAGTAGCCTTTTTAATCTGAACACGTTGTGACGACTGTTTCGGAAAGAAAGTCTGATAGGCGGCAATGATCAGTTTGATACCAAGATAACTGAGATAGACAGCACCGATAATTTTCAGGGCAATAAATAGCACGGGAAACGCATGAAGTAGAGAAGCTGCGCCTAACGCCGTACACAGGATCAGAATCAGGTCACCGGTATAAACCCCTAAGGCACCCATATAACCGGTCTTGATGCCAAAACGAGAGGCAATTGACATGACATAGAGGGAATTCGGCCCCGGCAGTAACACAATTAACGTTGTCCCAATGATAAAGGTCGTTAGATCTGTGATACCAAACACGAAGAACTCGCAAAAATGAAAAAAGCCGATGCGGCATTATAGCAACATCGGCCTGCAGAAATTCTATAAATTCGCTGTGAAATTAGGTGGTGCTCAAAAAACTTTCCTTTAATAAAGCCGCCAGTTGTTCACGGGCTTTGATAAAGCCATCGATACCACCTTGCAGTAGTTCACTGGCCATCTGGTCCTGTTTCAGTTGTGCATCAAAATCGGCATGACTGATTGGACTCAGTTCACCTTGAGATTGAATATCTTTGGCTGAAAGTTGAGCCTGAACTTCACGCTGATCATTTTCCAGTTGTTCCAGCAAGTTTGGTGCGACAGTGAGCAGATCACAACCGCTGAGGCCCAGAACCTGCTCAATACTACGGAAGCTTGCACCCATGATTTCAGTTTTAATCCCATGCGTTTTATAGAACTCATAAATGCGCTTCACTGAGAGTACGCCCGGATCTTTTTCGATCGGATACGACTCAACACCTTCCGCTTTTTTGTACCAGTCTAGAATGCGGCCGACAAAAGGTGAGATTAAAGTCACTTTGGCATCAGCGCAGGCATGGGCCTGATGCTGGCCAAACAATAAGGTCAGGTTGGTATGGAGACCTTCTTCTTCCAATGCTTTTGCTGCCTGAATGCCTTCCCAAGTCGATGCGATCTTAATCAGGATGCGGTCAGAATTAATCCCATATTGATCATACAGCGCGAGTAATTCTTTAGCCTTGGCGATGGTCGCTTCAGTATCAAAAGACAGGGAGGCATCCACCTCAGTCGAAACACGACCTTCAATCAGTTTTAAAATTTCAACACCGAATTTGACGGTCAAAATATCAATGGTGCGTTCTATCAGAGCATTATTAACATAGCCTTCTTGCTGGGCTTGTTGAAAAGCAGCTTCAATCAATGCCTGATTTTCAGGCTGTTTCGCTGCAGCAGTAATCAGAGATGGATTTGTGGTTGCATCCAGAGGGCGAAATTTCTCAATTGCGCTTAAATCACTGCTATCTGCCACAATAGTCGTCAAGTTTTTTAATTGGTTTAATGCAGTTAATGTCATTACGATCTAGTTCTATGGTTATTACTTATGCATTCTTATATATCATAAATCATCCTCTTACCAAGTAGACTGTCGTTGAATTTCTGTGATTAATGGTCGGTTTTTCGCTGCTGACGCAAGTGATTAATCAAAAAATGAGCAGCTGTACCCAGTCGAGTTTCCCGACTCCAGACCAGATCGACAAAATATTCAAATTTTGGGGTGAAATCGAGCAGCTGCAAGATCTGTAGTTGCTCCTGCAAGTGTGGCTGTTCATTGATCATTTCCAGAGGAAGTACCCCCCAGCCTAAACCTTGCAGGATCATGTTACAGGCAGATTGATGATTGTCAGTGCGCCAGTAATTTCGGGAAAAGAGCAGTTCTGGCTTAATGCTACGATCACGACTGGCAACAACAATCTGTCGACTTTGTAAAATCTGCTCATAACTGACCTGTTGAAATTGACTTAATGGATGCTGTTTGGCCGCAACGGCGACCAGTACCTCACGCTTTAATTCTATAAACTGTTCACGGGTTTCCAACTGTTCTCGTTCAAACATCAGCGCTAACTGCGCTGAACCTTCAAACAGCATGCGATGAGCATCCTCTTGGGGTGCGCTAAATACATTAACTTGCAGCGCTGGAAATTCCCGTTCCAGCAAAACGATATAATCGGTCCAGCGGGTATGGAGTAATTCAGACACCACCACAATATTTAATTCAGATTCCAGGCCTGAACTGAGCGCAAGCGCATGTTGCTTCCATTGATTGATTTCAACCAAAAGCTGTTCAGTTTTTTCATATAGCACTTTCGCCTGCGCGGTGGGTTTCGGTTCACGGCCAATGCGTTCAAATAGCACCAGATTAAGATCAATTTCCAGATTGGCAATGGACATGCTCACTGCAGAAGGAACTTTACCAAGTTTACGTGCAGCAGCAGAGAAGGAGCCGGTTTCCATGACCAGTTTAAACATCAGCAGCTGTTCTTGATTAGTATTCATGAATTCTATCTTTCATTTTTATTGATAGATTCTAACTCGAATAATCAAATTTAAAGAAATAAAATTCTTTTATCTCCTGACTTGATGAACTGAAATGTTAATTTCGAAAAGAAGACTGATTCATGCCACCTTATATGAAGGTATTTTATTGGTGGTGATTGCCATTTTACTGAGTACGCTCATGCATATGCCGCTTGAGGTCACAGGCGCTCTCGGAATTGCGATGGCTGTGACTTCAATGTTCTGGAATATGTTGTTTAATCATTATTTTGAAAAGTTTGAAGCCAAACATCGTTTGAAAAGAACCATCAAAGTGCGGATTGCTCATGCGATTGGATTTGAGGGTGGTTTGATGCTGGCGACGATTCCGATGGTGGCTTATGCATTACAGATCAGTCTGGCGCAGGCTTTTCTTTTGGATCTGGCGATGACATTATGTATTCTGGTGTATACTTTTATTTTCCAGTGGTGCTATGACCAGCTTGAGGCCAAAATGGGTCTGGAACCAGACTACCGAAAAGCTTAACTTGAGTCTTTACTAGAGTAATCTTCAGTGCTCTATTAAAATTACTGCAATAAAAAACCGCTCTTTATGAGCGGTTTTTTATATGAGGCTTGGATTATTTTTCAATAATTGCTGTTACGCCTTGACCACCAGCTGCACAGATCGAAACAAGCACACGACCTGAACCTTTCTGGTTAATCAGTTTTGCCGCAGTCGCGATAATACGACCGCCAGTCGCTGCAAATGGGTGACCTGCAGCAAGAGAAGAACCTTTTACGTTCAGTTTGGCACGGTCAATTGAACCTAGTGGAGCATCCAGACCTAAACGCTCTTTACAGAATTTTGGATCTTCCCAAGCTTTCAATGTTGAAAGTACTTGCGATGCAAATGCTTCGTGAATTTCATAGTAGTCAAAATCTTGCAGTTTCAGACCAGCACGTTCCAGCATACGAGGGACTGCATAAGCAGGTGCCATCAACAGGCCTTCTTTCTTCTCTACAAAATCAACGGCAGCAGTTTCCTGGAAAGTCAGGTAAGCCAGTACTTCATGACCATTTGCTTTAGCCCATTCTTCAGAAGCCAGTAGCACACAAGAAGCACCATCGGTCAGTGGAGTAGAGTTACCCGCAGTCATGGTACGTGCATCACCTTTACCAAAAGCAGGTTTTAGTTTCGCCAGTTTTTCAACTGAAGAATCAGGACGCAAGTTGTTGTCACGTTCAAGACCCAGGAATGGAGTCACCAGGTCATCAAAGAAACCTTCTTCATAGGCTGCTGCCATTTTCTGGTGTGAAGAAGCGGCTAATTCATCTTGCGCTTCACGAGAAATACCCCATTCCAGTGTAGTAATTGCTTGATGGTCACCCATAGACAGGCCAGTACGTGGCTCACCATTTTTTGGTGCATCCATCAGGTCTTTCACATTGATTTTAGTCAGTGCTTTTAAACGGTCTTTCGCCGTTTTCGCAATATTCAGCTCAAGTAATGCTTTACGTAAGCCATCACCAAAAGCGATTGGTGCATCAGAAGTCGTATCTACACCACCTGCAATTCCCACTTCTATCTGACCTAGAGCAATCTTGTTTGCGACTAGGAATGCCGCTTGAAGGCCAGTACCACATGCTTGCTGGATGTCATAAGCAGGGGTTTCCGGTGCAAGAGCAGTATTCAGTACACATTCGCGAGTCATGTTGAAGTCGCGGCTATGTTTCAGTACAGCACCTGCAACCACTTCACCTAAGCGTTGACCTTGAAGATTAAAACGTTCAACCAGACCATTCAGGGCTGCTGTGAACATATCAGTATTGGATGCCGTAAAGTAAGCACCGTTAGAACGTGCAAATGGAATGCGGTTACCACCGATAATAGCAACGCGGCGAACTGTATTTTGGCTCATGTTTGGTTCCTGTTGAACAGAAGTCTGTGTTATAGATGTTGAATCTTGTTGGCTTGAAGTCGTTTTTTTGGTACGTGCAGATGTACTGCGTGTACGTGTGGTTTTAGCCGGACTTTTTTCTGCGGCATTGGCTGTATCAGGATTTTTAGTGCTACGCTTGCTACGCGTTGATGGTTTTGACACAGTTTCTGTCGCAGAGTTCTCGACTGCTGGATTATCTTGAGTTGTTTTGCTCATAAGGCTTTACCAGGCAAATAGATCGTCTTCTTGGTGGTTACATTAGCATAGAAGAAGATAGGCTGTATTGACTACAATGACATTACAGACTGCGCTTAGGTCAAGTCATCTGCCTGTTATCTCAAGTATGATTGGGCGGAATCTGGTAGATCTATTGAAATATAAGTGTCTGGCATCATACTGAAGTTTAAGGATAACTTTAGATCAACCAAAAATTAATTTGTATGAGAGATAATAAACATGACTGATCAGTACCAAACTTTCGCAAAATCTCCTATTGGTAAATTTGTCATTAAAAATTTGGGTCTGCCATCCCCAACTTCTTTAGACCGTTTTGAGTCTGCTACACCTGTAGTTAAAGGCGCGGTATTGTTTGGAGCAGCACCGGCAAGTACATTGACCGGTGCTATTGCTCAGGTTCTGGCAAATATTCATGCTAATAGCTATGCAGGTAACAATGCTGAACTGCAACAGGCTGCTGCATCAGCTGGACTGAATCTGGGTGCGTTTAATCCGGGCGATAAAGAATCAAAATTCAAAGTTGTCATTTTTGATGCTTCAGGAATCGAAAATTCAGAACAATTAAAATCACTTTATGATTTCTTTAACCCGATTGCACGTCAAATTCAAAGTTCTGGCCGTATCGTGATTGTGGGGACTACGCCTGAAACTGCTAAATCAGTCAGTCAGTCAATTGCTCAACGCGCACTGGAAGGTTTTGTAAAATCTGTGGGTAAAGAGTTTAAAAAGGGTATTGCAGCGAACCTGATCTATGTAGATGCCGGTGCTGAAGCAAATCTTGAGTCTGCTTTACGTTTTGCAGTTTCTCCACGTTCTGCCTATGTTTCTGGTCAGGTGATCCGTGTTTCACCTGCTGAAAAAGTGGATGTGGACTGGACTAAACCATTAGCAGGAAAAACCGCTGTAGTGACTGGTGCGAGCCGTGGTATTGGTGAAGCGATTGCTCATGTATTGGCACGTGATGGCGCACATGTCATCTGTCTGGATGTTCCACAGCAGCAAGCGGACCTTGACCGTGTAGCTGGTGAAATTGGGGGTTCAACTTTAGCCATCGATATTACTGCTGCAGATGCAGGCGAAAAAATCAAAGCAGCAGCAGCTGAGCAGGGTGGTCTGGACATTATTGTGCATAATGCTGGTATTACCCGTGACAAGACTTTGGCTAATATGAAACCTGAGCTATGGGATCTGGTGATTAACATCAACCTGTCTGCCATTGAACGTGTAAATGACTATTTAATCTCCAACGATGGTCTAAATGCTAATGGCCGTATTATCTGTGTATCCTCAATTTCAGGCATTGCAGGTAACCTGGGTCAAACCAACTATGCAGCGTCTAAAGCGGGTGTGATTGGTGTGGTAAAATTCACAGCACCAACCTTAAAAAATGGTATAACGATTAATGCTGTTGCACCGGGCTTTATCGAAACACAAATGACGGCTGCGATTCCATTTGCAATCCGTGAAGCAGGCCGCCGTATGAACTCAATGAGCCAAGGTGGTCTACCTGTAGATGTTGCAGAAACAATTGCCATGTTTGCTTCTACGGCTTCAACAGGTTTAAATGGCAACGTGGTTCGTGTCTGTGGTCAAAGCCTGTTAGGGGCTTAATAGATCCCTCCCGATCTCTCTTTATAAAAGAGAGGAGAAGTCCCCCTTTGATAAAGGGGGTTCAGGGGGATTAAAATTCTAAAGAGAAAATTCCAAGAACTCTCAAAACCTCTCTAGTGCTTCACTTTCATACAATGATTGAAGTATGCTCAGGAGAGGTCACTTTATAAAGATAATATTTCCAAAGGTTCAGTATGAATACGCGCCATTTTAGTCAACTTCCAAAACCTTATTTAGCCTATCCAAAAGTGATTCAAGGCTTGATTTTTAAAAAGCCGAAAGCTGAAAAAGTTCTACCGCAAGTTGAATATGTGGTGGATTCATTCAAGGTCGATCAGAAACATTTAAAAGCTTATAATGAAGTATGTGGCTTTAAAAATAATGGTTATATTCCAGCTATTTATTTGACCGTGCTGTCTCAAAGCCTGCAAATGCACATGATGACCTCGGAAGCATTTCCGTTCCCGATTTTAGGACTGGTACATATCCGTAATCAGGTCAAGCAATACCGTAAAGTCGGTGTAAATGAGACTTTAACCTTGTCATGCAAGTTTGGTGAATTACATCCACATGACAAAGGAGTTCAGTTTGATTTTATTACCACAGTCAAAGTAGGCAATGAAGTCGTCGTTGAGGCATTAACGACTTATCTTTCACGTCAAAAGACTGATGCTAAAGCTGCTGCAAAATCGGCAGAAAGTAAAGCGCCGGACTATAAGCTGAATACTGAATGGAAAATTTCAGAAAATACCGGCCGCCGTTATGCCATGACCTCAGGGGATTTTAACCTGATTCATATTCATGCTGTTACAGCGAAGGCTTTTGGTTTTAAACAGGCGATTGCACATGGTATGTGGAGCAAAGCCAAAGCACTGGCTAATCTATCCTTGCCGGATGCCTATGAAGCCGATGTCTGGTTCAAGTTGCCGATGTATTTACCCTCTAAAGTTGAGTTCCTGACTGCTCAAGCAGCGAATGATACAGATTTCCTGATCCGAAACAGCAAGAACCAGAAGCCGCATGTGACCGGCCATGTAAAAGCAATTTAAATCTGAATTAAAAGCCTAAACTCGATTTAGGCTTTTTCATTTTAAGGGATGTCCCGTCCTGAAATAAG
>NZ_DCRI01000033.1:0-15703 GCF_002324975.1 Acinetobacter sp. UBA1496
ATTCAGCGGACGCTTACTGCAATGGATAGAGAAGATATGGTTAATAACTGTATGAAGGCTCAAGGTTTTAGAAATAGATAAAATTAAAAGCACCTTCGGGTGCTTTTTTATTACCGGTTTATTTCACGTAAATTGGCAAGCAAGGTTAAAATAGTCCCTCCCTTAAAGTTCAACAACGAGATTCAACATGACTTCAACTGACTGGCTCTCCCAAGGCACACTGGTATTAGCAAGTAATAACAAAGGCAAAATTGCAGAATTCGAAAAGATGTTTGCCGAGCTTAAACTACCGGTTGAAGTGATTCCTCAAGGCAAGCTAAATATCGGAGATGCGATTGAAGACGGTTTAAGCTTCGTAGAAAATGCCATTATCAAGGCGCGTCATGCGTCCAAAATTTCGGGTAAACCAGCCATTGCCGATGACTCAGGAATTTGTGTGCCCGTACTCGGTGGTATGCCAGGAATTTATTCAGCCCGTTTTGCCGGTGAACATGGCAATGATGCAGCCAATAATGAAAAGCTTTTAAACAGACTAAAACCGTTACGCAAAGATGGTGAAGCGATTGAAGGTATGTTTGTGTGTGTACTGGCCTTAGTCCAGCATGCTGAAGATCCACTGCCACAAATTTTCCAGGGCATCTGGAAAGGTGAAATTCTGGAAGCACCACGCGGTGAAAATGGTTTTGGTTATGATCCATTATTCTGCTTACCAGAACTAGGAACTTCTAGTGCGGAACTGAGCAAAGAAGAAAAAAATAAAATTAGCCATCGTGGTCAGGCGATGAAACTGTTTAAGGCGAGTTTGGAAAAATAAATCTAATTCCTAAAAGGAGTCCTCCCTCCTTTTAGGAGGGAGTTAGAGGTCATTCCCTCACCCTTGGGGAGAAGGAGCCCTCCCTTTTTCAAAGGGAGGTTGGGAGGGATTCTTCCATCTCACCCCTTACTTTTTATTCTCATTCATTTCTACAAAGAACTTAATCCTCCTCAATCCCTTCCCTAATAAAGGAAGGACTTTCAAAAACTTTATACCCTCTCTCTAACTCTCTCCCAGAGGGAGAGAGAACTTTTAAATTTATAAACCCGGTACCAACATATGCACCACCACCCCATATACTCCAATCAAAATTGAACTCGCAATCGTTCCTGAAGCGATATATTTGGCTGAATAACCTGTGCCCTGATAATGGGTCTCCAGTGCCACAATATTCGCGGCGGGTGGAAGCAGGAAATACATCATCATCACAGCATAAATCAGGGCTTGATGTGGAATCGGTAACAAGAAATAAGCCCCTGCCGCCAGACCTAGAGCCAGCACAAAACGACCGCTGATCAAGATCAAACTACGTTTTAAATCACTCAGTTGAATCCTGACTTTACTCAGCCACATTCCCAGAATACACATACCGGCAAAAGTCACTAGAAGCTTGTTGGCTGCATAGCCCCATTGAATCAGCGGATGCGCTTCATAGGCACTAAAATCCCAGAAGGACAGAATCGCTGCAATAGAAAGCGCAATCACTGGCGGGGATTTCAGCATATTTTTAATAATGAATTGGGGAGCCTGTTTTTCAGCACTGACTGCCACTACTGCACTGACATTGCCAAATAAGGAACCACCAATATAAAGAGCAACAATAGTATTTAAGGCATCCGGACCAAATACAGCTAAGGCAAAAGGAAAGCCAAGCCAGACCCCATTTAAATAACTAAAACATAATGCCCGCAATTTATCTTTGGAGAAAAGAAAGAACAGGCCAAATAGAAACAGTGAGCTAAAGATACTAAAACCGATCAGCCACAAACTGCCCGGCTTATAAAACACCATGTTGTAAATGACAATCAAGGGAATCAAAAGACGTGCCAGCAAGGCCGCCATGAATGGACGGATCGACTTTAAATAATGAACGCCCCAGAATCCAATCAGAAATGAAATAAGCGGAAGGAGCAATGCCATAGGAAAGCTGAAAATGCGTAGATAGATGGGCTTTATCCTAGCATACCTATCTGTTTTCAGAGTTCACTGTTTAAACTGATCTTTTTATAAATATCATCACCAATACTGTTATTTAGCTAATAATCGGAATAACTTGTTCAACGATCTGTCCTGCGGTTTCACCCTGCTGGGATTTTTCCAGCCACTGCCACTCATCGGTTTTCATTCTCAGGAAATTGGAACAGCGCGTGCCATAAGCCGGACTTTGAATAAAGGTTGAAGACAACAACTGTTCCAGTTCATGTGAAATCCCGGTCTTCGGCAACAACTCCGGAATGATCTTGCGTTCATCTTCCAGAATATCCCAAACGGCATAATAAAGATCAGATTCAGGCATATTTGGATACTGCAGCATGGGCAGAAATTCCTGGGTAAAACGCTTGCGCAGGTGTCGAGTCTTTTCCCAATGTTCCGTGAGCAAGCCATTGGACACTACATACACGCCATGTGCTAGTACTTGTGGTGCCTCACCACGGTTACTCATATAGACTGCCTGCTCTCGATCGCCGACAAACAGGTTAAAGCCCGCATAATCACATTGACATTTTTCCAGTTCTTGAGCAAACCGGATAGGTGTCAATTCGGATTCCAGAAAATGCTGAATGATATGTCCACGTGAAGTTGGGTAGTTATTCTTGTCATTACCATCTCTGAAATTGGTAATCACTGCCCATCGTCCTGAAACCGTTATACCCATCCAGGTACCACCAGACTGAAGATCCTGCCCGGCAATAATCGGACTGTTCTCCCATTCATGTAATGCCTGGGTTGGACGTTGATAGAACTCATCACGATTTGAAATCAGACATAATGGCGTTTCATCCAGAACCCGCCAAGCCAGTGCCACAATACACATAATTGATGCTCTCGATCTTTACACATTGAATGTACAACATTTTTCTTCGCTTTCAGCTAAAATCTGTGCAAAACAGAATCACAAGGAACAGGAATGCTCACCTATCCAAACATAGATCCCGTTGCAATTTCGCTCGGACCTTTGCAAGTCCACTGGTATGGACTGATGTATCTCTTGGCTTTTTTATTTGCCTGGGGACTGGCGACTTATCGCGCTAAACAACGCGGCTGGACACCAGATATGGTCTCGGATCTGATTTTCTTTGGGGCGCTAGGTGTGATCATCGGCGGCCGGGTTGGTTATGTTTTATTCTACGGTTTTTCTCAGTTTTTGGAAAACCCACTCTGGCTGTTCCAGATCTGGACCGGTGGCATGAGTTTCCACGGCGGTTTCCTCGGCGTAATCCTGGCAATGTTATGGTGGTGCAAGAAATACAAAATGGCCTGGTTCCAGACGCTAGACTTTATTGCACCCTGCGTTCCGACAGGTCTGATGTTTGGCCGGATCGGTAACTTTATTGGTGGTGAACTCTATGGCCGTCAAGTGACTGATCCAAACTTTGCCTTGGGCATGATTTTCCCAACTGATCCATTACAACTGGTACGTCATCCCTCACAACTGTATCAGGCGCTCTGTGAAGGCCTGATTCTGTTTATTGTACTGTGGTGGTTCAGTAGCAATCCACGTCCACGTATGGCGGTTTCTGCGGTATTCCTGACCGGCTATGGTCTGGCCCGTTTTATCGTCGAGTTCTTCCGTGAACCGGATAATGGTCAGCTCTTTATTGGCTGGATGAGTAAAGGACAATTCCTGAGCCTGCCAATGATCCTGATTGGTCTGTGGATGCTATGGTACGCCTATCAGAAGAAAGTTTATGACTGGGGTCCACAGAAAAATAACGTATAATTTTTATAAATATTGCGAGGCCTCTGCCTCGCTTTTTTATATTTAAAATATGCTAAAGTGCTTTTTATCTTTTCTGTTCATACATCATCATGCTTGAGTTCTGGTTCAATCCGCAGGTGTCAATCCTAAAAAAACTGCTGTTCTTTGTTGTGATTGCTGCAATTGCCGTAGGTCTGTACTGGATGGAACCTTTGCCTTTAGATGCCATCCTGATGTTTGCCGGTACCGGAATTATTTTCCTGATTTGTCGTTACTGTAAAATTCATTTCGCAGCAAAAAATCCGACTGGCCCGTTCTATCGTGTCCTGACCTGGATTCCGATTGCCTTATTAATCAGCCTGATTTTTATGAACATGAAACAGGGTGAAATCTTGCTGCCAGGCGCTCAGGGAATTGCCTTTATGGCTTTGGCAATCTGCCTGTTTTCGCCTCTGTCTTTGCTTAATCAGAACAAGCCGGATTCAGGTTCACCACATGCTTGAATTCTGGTATTCCGAACACTGCAATCGTCAGCTCAAGCTCATCATTATTATTGCGGTATGTATCGTAATTTACATAGCATCGACTGTAACGAAACTGGGTTCGATATTTGTTGGAATCAGTCTGGTGATTGGAATGCTGATGCACATCTTGCGTGAATTCAGATTAAAGCTTTCTCCTGAAAATCCTTATGCTGAAGGTTTTCGTGCTTTAACGATGGCGATTCCGATTGTGGCAGTAATTAGCCTGATCGGTTATTTACCTAAAACAGGTGAGATCGGAGAAACTGTAGCGCTAGGTCTACAATGCTTAGGCTTTGTGGCGATTGGACTGTTTATCGTGTCGATTTATAATCAACGTGCGAAACGCTTCGAAGATTGAACCATTTCGCGACTTTCATTTTTAAGTTCTGAAATTTTCAGCGTCGGATTTAAAGATAGGAATCCAGACGGTAATACGTATATTTCACATTGGAATTACGATAGACCGCATAGCCATTCTGTTTAAAATCAGAAACCCAGGCTGAACCAGAATACGCTGCAATATGACCATACTGATGCTGTGAAGTCCGGTCGATAATATAGATATCACCTTTTTTCGGACGGTCAAAAGACAGGTTGATTTTTCGATAGCCCAATTGCTGCAGGGTGTTACCCCAGTCAGCTGCGGCAACAGGATGATTCATAATTTTTGCGCCTGAAGACTGCAATCCGACGCGAATACTGCGTGCACATTTCTGTGTACTGGTACTGCGGGTAATGCCTTGCAGGTAGCTGGTGAATTTTTCAATATCGAAACGCTGGCCGTTCATTGCACCGAAAGTCTTGCGAGATTCAGAGTTTTTGTTACGAGCTGACGCAGAGGTATAGCGCTGAGGCTGACGTTTGGAATTTTGTCCCGATTGGGAACGAATTATGACGTTCGCTTGAACAGGAGCATGCACTTCGCTCATATTCACTTGATGATCATAAATCATATTGGACCAAGTACTCCTCGCCTGTAAGTTTGGCTTTCAAATCTTCAACACGCGGTGAATACTAGACGGTTAAATGTTACTTTTCACGTTAAAAATGTAAATATATTTTTCCGCATTTATTTAATTTTACTTAACTTGTTATTTCTTTTAGATTTATAAAATTTACAATTTTCACAAAAAAGTTATAAATTCACTACTTTTCAAATTAATTAGCAATTCTGCTCAGACTATTTCTAAATCAATATTTGAGCGCCTTTCTGACTAAATCTGTAATTTTACTCACGATAATAAAGTCAACATTTCACTACGGGATTACATCATTCTGGCTAACAACTCTCGTATTAGACTGATTTAGTAAATTTAAATTGAGATGATGAGGAAGAAAAATATGAGTCATGATGTAAAGACTATTTCAAATTTCAATTTAGAACAATATTTAGGGATCTGGTACGAAATTGCCCGTCTGCCTATGAAACACCAACCTGAAGACAGTACTGAAATTTCCGCAGCCTACAGCCTGAATGAAAATGGCACAGTCCGCGTCCAGAACCGTTGTCTAGATGGTGCGGGCAAACTCGATGAATCTATTGGGGAAGCCACTATTGTTGATGCAGAACATGGCAAACTGAAAGTCAGTTTCTTGCCTGAAGGTTTGCACTGGGTACCTTTTACCAAAGGGGATTACTGGATTCTCAAACTGGATGACAAGTATGAGACCGCCTTGGTCGGTGAGCCAAACATGAAATATTTATGGCTCCTGCATCGTAAGCCGACACTGGATGAAACGACCAAACAGGAATATCTGGCCTATGCTGAATCGCTGGGTTATGACCTGTCCGATCTGATCCATACGGTACATACCGGTAAGCCAACGGCTTAAAAAAAGATAATAAAAAAGCATCCATCATGGGTGCTTTTTTATGCCCTTTTCTCTCATGTTTAATCATTTTCACTGCTATGCGGAAGTGCTCAAAAAAATGTTATGATGAGCGCAATTTTAAATTGCCCAATTCAAAGAAAAGCAATTTGCAACAGATTTTAAGAGAGACCTATGCGCCAATATCTTGACCTTTTACAACATATCCTCGACAACGGCGGCGATAAAGGCGATCGTACCGGCACAGGTACACGTTCGGTATTTGGTCATCAGATGCGCTTTGATCTTTCCAAGGGCTTCCCTTTACTTACCACTAAAAAAGTTCATTTCCGTTCGATCGTGATTGAACTGCTGTGGTTCCTGAAAGGTGATACCCATGTAAAGTATCTTCAGGATAATAAAGTGACCATCTGGGATGAATGGGCCACTGCGGAACAGACCGCACGCTTTGGTCGTCCAGAAGGTGAACTTGGTCCAGTCTATGGCCATCAATGGCGTAATTTTGGTGCCACTCAAAATGCAGATGGCAGCTACAATCAGGATGGTTTTGACCAGATTAAATGGCTGATCAATGAGATCAAGACCAATCCAAATTCACGCCGTCTAATTGTGTCTGGCTGGAATCCGAATGAAGCGAGTCAGGTGGCTTTACCGCCTTGCCATACCCTGTTCCAGTTCTTTGTACATAATGGCAAATTGTCTTGCCAGCTTTATCAACGTAGTGCTGACGTTTTCCTTGGCGTTCCATTTAATATTGCCAGCTATGCCCTGCTGACTCATATGATTGCGCAGGTGTGTGATCTGGATGTAGGCGATTTTGTCTGGACGGGTGGTGATACGCATTTATATGCCAATCATTTTGAACAGGCCAAACTTCAATTGAGTCGTGAGCCTTTAGGCCTATGCCAGTTAAAACTGAATCCTAAAGTTAAAGACCTGTTTGATTTCAAATTCGAGGATATTGAAATTGTGGGTTATGAATCACATCCAGGAATTAAAGCGCCAGTTGCAGTTTAATTCCTGTTAAACCCCGGAAAATATTCAAATCCCACTTTGCTTAAAGTGGGATTTTGCATTTTAATAGCAATAATTTTTATCTGTTTTTGAGTATGGGTATGGCATTTCAGGATTTAGAAGTCGTTCATGTCGTGGCAATGGATCAGCAGCGCTGTATTGGTAAGGACAATGACCTGCCTTGGCATATCTCAGCAGATCTCAAGCACTTTAAGGAAATCACTCAAGGCGGCGTAATTGTCATGGGCCGTAAAACGCTTGAGTCGATGGGCCGTGCGCTGCCTAAACGTGTGAACTGGGTGATTACCCGCGATCCTGACTGGTCTTTTGAAGGCGTCAAAGTCGCGCATACGATTGAAGATGCCTTGACTCAAGCCGTGGCCGATGTGCAGGCTTCAGAAAAACCGAATGCTATTTTTATCATTGGCGGCGGTGAAATCTTTAAACAGACTCTGGAGATCGCTGATCGTCTGGAACTGACCCATGTTGAACTGGATGTACAGGGTCATGCCTACTATCCGGAAATTCCGGCCGAGTTCAAAAAAGTTGCATCAGAACAACATATCGATGACAAAACCGGTATTGCATTTGAGTTCGCAACATACAGAAAATAAAGCCTATTTTCTATAAAAGATCGAACATGCAAGGACAAGACAATTCAGAAAAGCATTGGAGCCTGTGGTTATTAGGGAGTCTGTTTAGTGTATTTGTCCTGTGTTCAAGCCTTTGGCTGAGCCTGATGCTCTGGGTGCAACAACCCTTGGGCAAAATTGGCAGCATCATTCTGGTTGGTCTCTGGCTTGTGTTTGCCTGTGTGGTCTTGGGCATTTATTTCACCAAGCATCTGATTTCCCGCCAGGTGGATACGATGCTTTATCTGCTAGCCTTTCTGGTCAGCCTACTGGCTTATTTAAGCATGGAACCTCGTCAGGATCGTGACTGGAATCCTGAAGTTTCCCGACTGCTCTCCTATGAGCAGCAAGGCAATCAAGTCACCTTGCACAATATCCGTAATTTTGACTGGCAAGCAGAGGGTCAGTATACCGAACGCTGGGAAAGCCGCAGTTTTGATCTGAACGACATTACTGGGGTAAACATCATTACCTCCTACTGGATGGGGCCTAAAATTGCCCATACGCTAGTCAGTTTTGATTTTGCCAATCAGAAACCACTCGCCTTCTCGATCGAAATTCGCAAAGAAAAGGATGAGAAATTTTCTGCCATTGGCGGCTTCTTCCGAAAATATGAACTAAGTCTGGTCGCCTCAGATGAAAAAGACATTGTATATACGCGTAGCAATATTCGTGGCGAGCAGGTCTATTTTTTTCCGGTAAAAATGCCACAAGCAGAAGCTCAAGCCCTATTTAAAGAATATCTGCGTAAAGCTGATGAACTGGCCAAAGAGCCTAAATGGTATAACACCCTAAGCAGTAACTGCACGACTCTAGTCTTTGATATGGCTCAGGCAGTATCTCAACAACAGCTTCCTTCAGATTACCGCTTGCTGGCTTCTGGGTATTTACCTGATTATTTATATGATTTAAAAGCGCTAGATCAACGCTGGGATATACAAACCTGGTATCAGCGTGCACATGTTAATCCACGAGTTAGAGATACCGGTCAGATCTCCAGTCAGGAGTATTCACAACGCCTGCGTCAAGGCCTACCTGAGCCGAGTTCCAAATAATTTTCTAAGCTATCCAACTTAAAGAAAGATACAAAATCAACTGGCATATATTGCATTTTTTTGTTTACATACAAATAGCTAACTCAGAATTAGAGTCTCTCTCATGCTAAAAAAATTAACAGCAATCATGATTTTAGGTTCAGTCTTTGCTATGTCAGGTTGTGAAACCGTACCTAGTACCTCATCAGTCAAAACTGAAAATAATTTACAGCTCCTGCAAAATCGTACCTGGATTGTGAACCAGATTGGTAATACCGAAATTACTACAGCACCGACAGCACGGAATATTCCAAGTCTGCAATTCGATGCAGCGACTCAACGCGTGTCTGGCGCAGATGGCTGTAACCGTATCATGGGCAGCTACACTGCCGGCAAAGACACCCTTAACTTAAGCCAGATGGCGAGTACCGAAATGGCTTGTCTGGATAATGACGGTCTGGATCAAAAATTTAAGGAGGCACTGAGCAAAGTGACCCATTATCAGGTCTACGGTAAAACCCTGAAATTAATGGACCGTCATGGCAATTTACTCATTCAGTTAGAAAGTGCAGTACAGCCTCGCTAAGTTTTGACTACAAAAAGCCTGTGTCGTGCAGGCTTTATATCTTTCATACTCATATGAACATTCAATAATCAGCACTCTACAATGATGAGGACTTAACCATGCAACAAGCACTATTTGGTGGTGGATGTTTTTGGTGTACCGAAGCAGTATTCTTACAGCTTCAGGGCGTACAGAAGGTCGTCAGTGGCTATGCGGGCGGACAAAATCCTAATCCGACCTATGAGCAAGTCTGTGGCGGTGATACCAATCATGCCGAAGTGATCCTGATCGATTTTGATGAAAATCAGATTACGTATAGTCAGTTGCTCGAAGTCTTTTTCGCAACCCATGATCCAACGACATTAAACCGTCAGGGCAATGATGTCGGCACGCAATATCGTTCTGTGATTTATTATTTTAATGATGATCAGAAAGAAACTGCACAGCTCACAATAGATTCATTGAAAGCTGAAGGACTGAATATTGTGACTGAACTTAGCCCTGCACCGACTTTCTACCCTGCCGAAGAATATCACCAGAATTTCTTTGCCAAGAATCCGAATCAGGGCTACTGTAATTTCGCGATTCCGCCCAAGCTGAACAAATTACAACACAAGTTTATGACGCTGCTTAAAACTCATTAAACTGGTTCTGCTTGATCGAATGCCCTATTAAATTAAGGCAATAAAAAAGCGACTGAGATCAGTCGCTTTTTTCATGGAGAGCAAAAAATTAATTATCGGTTGCAAAGGCAATATCGCTGAGTCCGGCTCCACTCGCGCGTGACATCACTTGAGCAACGGTGTCATAACGTGATTCTTTATCTGCTTTCAATACGATGGTTGGTTGACGCTGTGCCTGGCTCGCCTCATTGAAACGGGTTTCAAGTTGATCCAGGGTCAGTACATCGCCATTCCACGCTACATCACCTTTGCCATTGATGCTAATGGTGACATTTTCAGGTGGCAGATCAATAATTTCTGCAGTGGTTTGCGGCAAGGTTAATGGAATTGATGGGTTCGCAACGGTCGCTGTCACCAGAAAGATGATCATCAATACCAACATGATGTCGATCAGGGGAATGAGGTTCATCTCATTCATGCCTGTATCGTTATCTTCACCCAATTGAAAAGCCATTAAGCTTGACCTCCAACTAAACTGTCTTGTGCTACTTTTGCATCAGCCTTCTTTGCAGAAGAATCCTGTTGCAACATGGTATCAATCAATAAGCTATGCGCATGGTCTTGCAATTCATTGCTTAAAGTACGGTTAACACGTACAGAGATGTTATATGCAAGTACCGCAGGAATTGCCACAGCCAGACCTAGACCGGTCATAATTAGCGCTTCACCCACTGGAGTGGCTACTTGTGCCAGACCTGCCTGACCACTCTTACCCACGGCAACCAGTGCGTGAAAGATCCCCCATACTGTACCGAACAGACCGACAAAGGGTGAAATTGAAGCGATGGTACCCAAGACAGATACACCTTTTTCTGCATTGCCTTTTTCTAATGCGATCTGACGCAATAAAGCCTGCTCAGCTACAGCTTTACGTTGTTCAAATGCCAAAGGAGTCATTTTATTTTTCAATTGTCCTAATGCTTTAGATAACTGAGCATAGGCAATCTGTTTAAGTTGGCGAGTGCCCATCAAACGCAGCACAAAAATGGTCCATGTCGCAATCGACATTGCCAATAACAAGAAATACAGTGTCTTACTGACTGCATCAGCATGTTGCCAATAAACTGAAAAGTTCATATTCGAACTCCTAATGGGTTAGCCGTTATTTGGTAATCTGAAAATCGAAAGGCTGTTCCACTCGGGTTGGATAAGCCACACCATTTTCAATATATTTGGTCAGTTGTGCACGACGTACCGCTGATTCAACTTTGCGCGTAACGGCCGGACTACAACTCGAATTTCGTGCGGTCGCAGAGACCACTTTCCCCTGCTCATTTGCAGATACATCCACCACCAATGAACAGGCTGATTTTAACTCTCCTGCCGAGAGTGATACTTTTGGTGCACGCTGCCAGGATACGCCGCCACCAATTGCAACACTTTTCGGTGCTGGCGGTGCAGGTGGAGTCGGCGGTGCGACAGGTGCTGGTGGAGCAACCGGCACAGGTGCAGGTGCCACTTTTTTAGTTTCAGTCACGACCGCAGGAACCACTGGGCTTGGTGCCGGTTTGGCTTCAACTGGCGGTGCAGTAACAGGTTTAGGCGTTTCTGCTTTCTTCACCTGCTCAATTTTTTCTACTTTTTTGGGTGGCGGTGGCAGCGGTTTTTCTACAATTTTAACTTCTTTCGGCTTTGGTGGCTCTTGTTTAGGCTCTGGCGGCTTTGGCTTCGGTGGTAAAGGTTTCGGTGCTTCCTGAAGTTTGACGAAACGGACTTTTAGAGGCTCTTTATCGACTGGTTTCAGTTCAGGTGCTTTCATCTGGCTGACTGCCCATAAAAGACCCACGTGTCCAACCAGAACCGCCGCCAGAATAGAAACGACTTTCTTTTTCATCTGATTTGACGGTGGTGGTGTCATGGGAGCAGCAACTTGACTCATTAAATCTATTTACCTCAAAGAGATGATACGAAACAAACTATCAAGCTCATCGGTTAGCACAATTAAAGTACGCCAATAATAAATGAGAAGTGTTTTCATTTGCAACTACTAATCCCACTTTTCTCCATTATTTTTGTTTCAAACAAAAAAGGCATACTTAAAGTATGCCTTTTTTAAACAGAGATGCAAGCGCTTATTGGAACACGACAGTTTTATTGCCGTCGACAATGACACGGTCTTCCAGATGCCATCTCACTGCACGTGCCAGTACATTACGTTCAACGTCCTGACCCAGTTCACGCAGCTGTTCCACAGTAAAGTCATGGTTCACACGCTCTACATCCTGCTCGATGATTGGACCCTGATCCAGATCAGCTGTCACATAGTGTGCAGTTGCACCGATCAGTTTTACACCTTTGTCATACGCCTGTTTGTAAGGATTGGCACCCACGAACGCTGGCAGGAATGAATGGTGAATATTGATCACTTTCATTTCCCATTTACTTACGAACTCTTCATCCAGAATCTGCATATAACGGGCTAATACCAGCAGATCGTTGCCCTGCATCAGTTCATCGATCTGTGCATAAGCTTCACGTTTGTTCTCTTTGGTCACCGGAACCACTTCAAACGGAATACCAAAGTTTTCGACTGATTCACGTAGAGTCTCATGGTTAGATACCACTTTAGTGATTTCACATGGCAAACCGCCGCGTGCATGACGCCATAGCAGTTCAAGCAACGCATGGTCGACTTTAGAAACCAGAATACCGACCTTCTTCACATCACTGACCAGCGCCAGACGCCAGTGCATGCCATAGCGCTCTGCAACATTAGCAGCAAAAGTCTGCAACAGGCTTTCTTTACGGCTTTGCAGATTGTCCAGTTCAAACTCAACACGCATGAAGTAACGTCCGCCCTGCGCTGCTGTCGCGTATTGATCAAGCGCCGTAATGTTGGCACCCTGATGATACAAGAAGCTTGAAACAGCCTGCACGATGCCCGGCTTGTCTTCACAAGTAATCAATAAACGTGCGGTATTTGCAGTCGTCATATTCATGTTGGTTAAGGTCACTAATTAGTTAAATTAAAAAAATAAGCCGAGTATTCTAACGCGTTTCTTTGATATTCTGAATAGTTTGTTCAGATTCAGCCGGTTTAGGCGACGATAGGCTGGCAAACAGCTCTGAAGAACCAAACGAATTGAGAAGGCTCTCATATGTCTGACGGCTTTCACCACGCAGATAAGCACCTTCCAGGAACACCATCTGACGCAGTGCTTGCCAGACCCATTTTTCTTCCAGAGTGTTGGAATCGGTAATATGTCCCGACATATACAGGAAGTTGGTCCAGTTGGTCAGTACGATCCAGAGGTTAATAATCAGCGCTTCAATTTCTGAATCGGTCATTTCCATCAGGCCGGCATTTACGAAGGCTTTATAAATTTTTTGTCCCTGCTGCATGACCTGTCCGGCAAAGCGTGGATAAAGCTTGCGGAAATCTTCGTTATTTTCGACCAGATGATAAACATCACGATGCAGAAAACGATAAGCCCAAAGCTGACTGCTCAGTACCTGAAAATAATGAATCTTGTCATTGGCATCCAGAGCACGATCTTCCGGAAGTGCCAGCATTTCCAGCGTCTGATGCTGATACTGCTCCATCAGTTCCTTGATAATTTCATTTTTATTACGGAAATGGTAATACAAATTACCCGGACTCATGCCGAGTTCAGCAGCAATATGGTTGGTGGTTACAGATCGTTCGCCACGTTCATTAAACAACTGCAAGCTGAGCTGTAAGATACGCTCTTTGGTTTTTAACGTTTTGGTTTGGGACATCCTAAAATAACCATTCAGTTCATGCATTAGCAAGGCTAACACACAAAGTAACTTGACTAATTAGAGTATTTGCTCTAAAAATTAATTAATCGATTTTGAATAATGGTAGTGCGGCATGAACAGTCACACAAAAACAACTTCAATGACACCACATTTTCTTGATAGCCAGTACCTCAATGAAATTCTGGCTCAACAAAAACACGCCTACTTACGCTACCCACTGCCGACTGCAAAGGAACGTATCGATCGTTTAGCTCGGCTTAAGCGTATCTTAGTTAAGTATCAAGATCAATTTGCCGATGCAATTAATCAGGACTATGGTAACCGCTCTGTGGGGGAAACCAAAATTGGTGAGTTACTGACTTGTCTTGAACATATTAAATATTACAGCAAAAACCTGACCGGCTGGATGAAACCGTCCAAGCGTCATGTTGGTATTATTCACCAGCCGGCAAAAGCCTGGGTACAGTATCAGCCTCTAGGCGTGATCGGCATCATCGCGCCGTGGAACTACCCTTTATTATTATCCATCGGCCCTCTGATCTGTGCGTTGGCTGCGGGTAACCATGCCATGATCAAAATTTCTAGTTCATCGGCTGCTTTTGGCAAGGTATTGGAAAAAGCCTTAGCTGAAGCTTTTCCTAAAGAACTGGTTGCCGTGGTGAATGGTGGCGGTACGGTATCTGATGCCTTCTGCCGGCTGGTTTTTGACAAGATGATCTTTACCGGTTCAACAGCTGTCGGTAAAACCGTGATGGCAGCGGCTGCTGAAAATCTGGTACCAGTAATTTTGGAACTGGGTGGCAAGTCCCCTGTACTGGTGCATCCATCGATTGACCTGCGTGATGTGGCTCAGCGTATTGCCGTGGGCAAGCTCTGGAATGCCGGACAGACCTGTGTAGCACCGGATTATATGTTCCTGCCACGTGGCAAAACTGCCGAGTTTATCGATCATTTTAAAGCCTGTGTCGAAAGCATGTATCCGGACATCAGCCATAATCAGGATTACACCTCGATTATCAATGACAAACAGTACAACCGCTTGCAAGGTTATCTGGATGATGCCCGTGAGCAAGGTGCGCAGATTATTGAAATCAATCCGCGTAATGAATCGCCAGCAGACCTGCGTAAAATTGCACCGACTCTTGTAACCAATGTCATGCCAAGCATGCAGATCATGCAGCATGAAATCTTTGGGCCGCTCCTGCCGATCATGGAATATGATCAAATTGACGACGTCATCGACTTTATTAATAGCCGTCCGCGTCCACTTGCATTATACTATTTCGACTTTGATCAGGCGCGTGCTGATTATGTCGCACAGCGTACCCATTCAGGGCATTTCGGGCAAAATACTGTATTAACCCATGTCGCACAGGACGATCTGCCATTTGGTGGTGTCGGTGCTTCCGGTATGGGTAAATATCATGGGCCAGAAGGCTTCTTCAGTTTGTCGCATGAACGGTCAGTAATGTCGAATCCTAAGCTGTATAGCTTGAAATACATTCTGCCTCCGTTTAATAAGCCGATCCATAAGCTGATTTCGAAGACACTTCTTCGATAAATGATCAAGGCATGAGCTATCACACGGGCTCATGCTTCGTTTTAGATAAAATCGCTTGTCTTTTAAGCGCATTTTTGATATAAAACGCCCCTTGAATGAATTCAATCCGTTTATTTTTGACTGGCCATACAGATTTGCTGTTGGCTAAATCAATGGAGTTACACCATGTCTAAGGTTTGCCAAGTTACCGGCAAGCGTCCAGTCGTTGGTAACAACGTCTCACACGCCAACAACAAAACTAAGCGCCGGTTCGAGCCGAACCTGCACCACCACCGTTTCTGGTTAGAAAGCGAAAAACGTTTTGTACGTCTTCGTTTAACCACTAAAGGTATGCGTATTATCGACAAATTGGGCATTGAAAAGGTTGTTGCTGACCTTCGTGCTCAAGGTCAAAAGATCTAAG
>NZ_DCRI01000033.1:15971-19245 GCF_002324975.1 Acinetobacter sp. UBA1496
ACTAAGAACAAACGTACTATGCCGGAAAAAATGGAAATCAAAAAATTTGATCCAAAAATCCGTCAACACGTAATCTTCAAAGAAGCTAAAATCAAATAATTTTAGTTTTTTGAAAAAAGCGACCTTCCCGGTCGTTTTTTTTTGCATTTTTTTTATGCGGCTTGATAAACTTTCTGTTTCTTCTGGCATTTTCTGTGCTTATTTCCCATAAAAAATTGAAATTTCATAAAATTTATTTTAAAGGAGTGTTTAGTGCCACATGACGTAGAGCTCATTATTCTGTTAGCTGTCGGTTTTGGCTTGGCCTTGGTTTTTGGCTATATCGCTGCACGTCTACGCCTTCCCCCACTGATTGGTTATCTGGTTGCCGGGATTCTAATTAGCCCGAACACCCCAGGCGTGGTCGGAGATGTGCATCTGGCGAACCAGCTGGCCGAACTTGGCGTCATGTTCCTGATGTTTGGTGTCGGGATGCACTTTTCTCTCAATGACCTGATGCAGGTCAGGCGTATTGCCTTGCCGGGTGCAGTCTTACAGATTGCAGTCGCGACACTGCTCGGGGTCGGGGTCTCCATGCTCTGGGGCTGGAATTTTGGCTCTGCCCTGATCTTTGGTTTAAGTCTGTCCTGTGCCAGTACCGTCGTGCTTCTCAAAGCCCTGGGTGATCGTGGCCTGCTCGAATCCATTAACGGGAAAATTGCAGTCGGTTGGCTTCTGGTTGAAGATCTGGTCATGGTGCTGGCACTGGTATTATTACCCGCAACTGCAGTACTTCTCGGTGGTCAGGCACTGGAAGGTAGTAGTAGCGATCAGAATGTCTGGATCACCTTAGGTATTACCTTGCTCAAAGTAGCCGGTTTCATTGCCTTCATGCTCATTATTGGTAAACGTTTAGTTCCAATGATCATGCAAGTAGTCGCACGTTTAGGCTCACGTGAGCTATTTACCTTAACTGTCGTAGCTGCAGCCGTATCGATTGCCTTTGGGGCTTATAAGGTCTTTGGCGTATCCATGGCACTCGGTGCATTCTTTGCCGGGATGGTGGTCAAAGAGTCTGACTTCAGCCACCGTGCTGAGGAAGAAACCTTACCGTTGCGTGAAATCTTCTCGATTCTGTTCTTTGTTTCGGTCGGCATGCTGTTTGATCCGCGTATTCTGATGGATCAGCCGCTTCATGTGTTGGCGGTGCTCGGTATTATCATGATTGGTAAAACCATCGCGGCTATGGCACTGGTGCTGTTCTTCCGCTACCCAATCAATACGGCGCTTACCGTCGGTGCTTCTCTGGCACAGATTGGTGAATTCTCTTTTATTCTGGCCGCACTTGGTGTATCGCTAAATCTATTATCACTCGATGGGCAAAACCTGATTCTGGCGGGTGCCCTGATTTCAATTACCCTAAACTCGTTTATTTTCTCGGCAGTGGAACCGGTACAAAAATGGATTCGCGAACGTTCGTCTTTGGCGCGCTTATTGGAGCGTAGTGGTGACCCGCTTGCCATGCTACCCGATGAAGTCTCACAGGACTATCTGCGCGATCAGGTGGTGATTGTCGGGCATGGTGAAGTCGGTCGTCGGATTACCCTGTCACTGATGGAACAAAACATCAAGGTCGTGATTGCCGAAGAAAATCGTGAGATCGTAGAAAACTTGCGTAAAAAAGGCATTGCAGCAGTTTCTGGTGTCGCAACTGAACCTGGTGTGCTGATTCAGGCTCATATTCAGCATGCACGTCTACTGGTGATCTCACCAATGGATATTATTGATATCCACAAAATCGTGGATATTGCCAAGACCCTAAACCCTGCCATTCAGATCCTGCTGTGTGCGGAAAGCAAAGAAGAAGCTGAAGTCATTCGCCGTGATAATATTGGCGAGGTGTACTATGCCAAAGAGGAGATGGCGAGAAATATGAGCAATCATATTTTGAACCAGATCGAGATTGCGCATAACCATCCACCTACGCATTATTCAGGCTGATTTTTTAAAGAAGTTGTCAGAATTGGCAACTTCTTTTTTTATTGATTGGACTGAAATTTATCAGATCGCTAAACTATAAAATTTTAAATTGCTTCTCTAATTTAACCGACTTAATTTTTCTCTTATTCTCTATTTTTTTATTTCATAAAAACAGAAAAAGCACACTTCAAGTGTGCTTTCCTGCTCGCCAGGGTAGGCAATTTAGCTCATATATTTTGGCTCTTCATCCACAACTTCAGCTTGCCATTCATTGACCTGCTGTTCCAGCAAACCATATAAAGCGGCTTGAATCATGTGTTGTGCAATCACAGGCGTTTGATCACCCAACAGGGCTTTCACCTCGTCATTAAACTGAATCATGACTAATGGCTGTTTTTTTGAGCCCGCATTTCGTAATGCCAACGCGCCACCTTCAAGTTGAACGAGTTCCAAAATCGCGTCTTGATTACCAAATAAATCTTTCAACTGTTCTATAGACATATATCCTCCATGTTCAACATGGTGGCAAAGAGCGATTGCACTTTGCATCATTAGAGTAATTGATATAGGGTTAATAATCGCAATTTCAAGTACAGCTGATCAGATTAAAATTCAACCATCTCATTACGAAAACCATCAATAAGCTGCGTCAGGTCACGATGCCATTCTCGTAATATAGCAGTATCAGGTAACCAGGCTTGTGGTGTCTGTGTGACTTTAATGATGAGATTTGAAGAAGTTTCGTCTTCAGGTTGTGGCGAACTTGGCTCGGGCGCATATTGGCAGAGACGGTAAGCACGTTTCAGCTCAGCCAGAAAACCATCTTTGGATAAATGCTGTAATACGGTCACTTCAGGTGATACCTGACCCTTAGTCGCCATGAGCTCTTCAATTGATTTCAGCGTCGGACTCAGGTCATTCAGACGGTAATAGCGTACCAGTTCTTGTAAAAAGGCCAGCAGTGCCCCATGCAGATGGAATACAGCAGCTTCACGATGAGCTTGTGCCTGCTGCACATGATCAGTCTGTTCAGCCTGCTGACAGGCCAGACGAGCGAAATAAAGTTTTTGATTGGTACGGTCCGCATGATAGCGAGCAACTCGTGTCATCGAGATTTCCTAAGCATTAAAACAAATTTTGGCTCTTATAAAGTAAAACGTACGCTCGCATTACGCAATGCAAGATTGTCTACGCTGTCGATCTATTCTGCATGATCTTGATACTTCAGACTGCTGATATTGGCTCTTCAGTAAAAATCCAAACCTTTTTAAGGGCAAAAAAAAGAGCATCACACACATTGCTGTCCCACAATTTT
>NZ_DCRI01000030.1:0-31105 GCF_002324975.1 Acinetobacter sp. UBA1496
AGTGTCAACACACCCTAATAAGAATCTTCTAATTAAATTTGGGTAGAATGCTGATTAACTTACAATAAGGACTTATTAGACCTCTTGCGAAAGTATCGTTTTACCTAATTTTTGAATTGGCTAAAACCTTATAAAATGTAGCTTTGGGCTGTTTAAATTTTGACTAACGCAAGAAGTCTATTTTATGCTGAATTATTTAGTTAGTTTTTCGACAGGGGCTAAGAGCAATTCAGGACAGATTCAGATTCTGATAGGCATATTAGCGCTAAGTCTGCAATTTTTGATTATAGACAAATAATTGAACAGATAAAAATTGCAAAAAAAAATAGGAAGATCGTGCAGATGAACAAAGAAAATTTGAATTAAAAATACAATGCCTTAATATGTTACTCATAGCTTTGGATAAAACGTATTAAAAATAAATAACTTACAAAAAATATTAGAATTGTCGTAAGGGTCTATCAAATCACTCGATCAGAATAGCGAAGTAATAGAAGGTGATATTCGAAAGTTAATTACACCCACTAAAGAAAAAATTAACCATGCTGAAGAAGTTCAAAAAAATACTTTTGATATGTATAAGCGTATAAATAGAAAGAGCGCTTTCAATAGCCTAGATGAGCTAACTGCTATATATGATGTATTAGTTTCTATAATATATGATACAAATAATACTGACCTAATAATTCATCACTTTACAATAACTGAAGATTAACAATCTCGTATCACACACCAATCCTCAGCCTCACTACCCACATAGTTACCCTACCCCATTAACTGAATAAGGCTTTTCGTATGCTGCCTCTAACATGTTAGCAAAATCTTCGATCCCGGATGTAGTAAGTATTTACAAGCACCTTGATATACGCCCAGTGATCAGGGCCAGCACATCAATCGATAATTTCTAATTATTCACAAAGGGTTGAGTGCTTCATGTCGCGTGTCATAAAAATGAATATTTGGAAGCCCTGTCTTTTGCTTTTTCTTAGCTTAACTTAAATAGTTTCATGACGTAATTTAAGCCTTATAATCGGTAAAAAGCAGTAATTTTAAAGATAATGCGGATAAAGGTACTTTTTACTGTAGGCATAAAAAAAGGGTTTTAAGCTACTGTTTTCGCTTAAAACCCTTATAACATTAGTTTTGAATCTTGGTAGGTATATCCAGACTCGAACTGGAGACCTCTACGATGTCAACGTAGCGCTCTAACCAACTGAGCTATACACCTAGAATGCTTGGCATATTATAAATTTTTCGATCCTAAGACAAGCCTTTTCATTTAATTTTCAATATATACGTACAAGTTTTAAGCAAATCTTTGAATTGTTTCAGATCTTGGTCTGAGAATTCCCTACCAGAATAAATTGATTTTTCAAATAGTCTGATTGCTTCAAAAAATACAGGCTGATCTTTATCCTGAACTTGCTGAGATAGCCTTAACATCCATTGGTGAAAAGTCTCTGCAGGTTGTCTTTCTAAATCTTTTTTTAAAGTCTGATTAAATTGCTGAATGGAGTAATCAAAGGGTGACTGTAATTGTCGAGCTTTAAGGTAGATTTTTATAATATAAAGCAATATGAGTATGCCAATACCGGATATGAGAATGATCACACTGGAATAAACTGAACTTAGACCTAACTTCGCTAACCAGCCTTGTTGAGATTCAGCATTATAGCCCACGACCTTACTTTGCCATTGGTAACTTGCATAATCACTCCAGACTCTTAGTTTGGTCAGCCATACATTACGCTGTGATGT
The DNA here is from genome assembly GCF_002324975.1 of Acinetobacter sp. UBA1496. Lineage (NCBI taxonomy): Bacteria > Pseudomonadati > Pseudomonadota > Gammaproteobacteria > Moraxellales > Moraxellaceae > Acinetobacter > Acinetobacter sp. UBA1496. The sequence continues at coordinate 1,759 of NZ_DCRI01000030.1, forward strand.
CCAACCAGAATTACTTGCCCATACTCGCTCATCTTGCGAGATTAAATTTTGCATCCCATCATCAATACGTTGCGGGGCTACCATTGCGGTAGGATCAAAACGCTGCCATCTTTGGTCAATCCAGACTTCTGTCCAGGCATGGGCATCCAACTGACGAACCTCCCAACTTTTCCCATCGGGTGCCAATTGTCCACCTTGATAACCTGTGACCACACGTGCCGGAATTCCCACATATCGCATCAGCATCACAAAACTGGAAGCATAGTGTTCACAAAAACCCTGTCGGGATTTAAACAGAAATTCATCAATCCGGTTTTTGCCGAGTACACCTGGTTTCAGGGTATATACAAAATGATTTTGCTGGTACCAGTTCAAGACTGTTCGGATATAACGTCGCGGATCCTCCCCACTTTGTAGATATAAACGCTGTGCCAACTGTTGTGCCTGAGTATCCAAATGGACTTGAGTCTGGGTATTCAGTCGCTGAACAAATTGCTCCGGTAAAATACTTTCAGTATTTTGACTACCTAGCCATTGCAGATGAATCGGTTCTACCCTTTGGGTCAAACGCCTTGGTACGATACTCCAATCCTGACGATTATAATAACGGCGTTCCAAAGGCATCGATTTTTCCAGCCCCATCACCCAGAACACAGAAGGATCAGCAGCCAAATATTGGTAATTCCACCCTGATGGGGATACTGGAACAACTTCTCCAGGCTGACGGATTAAAGGCTGCTGATTAATAAAGCTACTGGTCCAGCGCTGTCCATCATACTCATCTAAAACTAATGCCCGCCAATACAATTCTGAACGTGGCGGCAGTTTACTAACATCACCAATAATCCGGAAAGCCAAAGCATTAGATTGAGATAATTCAGCAATATCTCCCGGTGACATACTGTCACCGATCCCGGTCACGCCTTTATTTTCTGGAATCGGGATATGCCAAAGCGGTGGCAAACGCGGAAAGAAGATGAATAACAAAATAAAAAACGGCAGAGCATAAAGCACAAAGCTGCCAACATATTTGGCATCTTGCTGCAAGGCTATACGTGGTGATTGCTGACTCTGCTGAAACTCACTGGTCTGAATCCGGTATAAACCAATTAGACAGCTCAACAAGCATAGAATAATCACAACAGCCATACCAAAAGACTGGCTATATAGAAATGAACTGGCCGCAACAAAAAGCGCAAAATTAAACAGGATAATCAGATCCCGCCGGTTTTTCGTTTCCAGTGATTTGGCAAATAAAAAAGTGGAAAGAACTGCAACACCTGCCTCCACTCCAATAAAAATTTGGTGGCTGAGATAAATACTACCTAATGCCAAACCAGTGAGTAGAAAAGTCCCTATTTTAGGAAATGGCTTTTGCCGTTTAAGAAAAATCCAGATACACAGTAGGCTAATGACAAAGATAATGCTGAGCAGCACCGGGATGAAAGCTACTTGGGCAAGGATGATCAAGCCTAGGGTCAAGACGATCGAAATTCGGATTTTTCCATCAATCATAGATTCACCCGTTATGCCTGAGCCAATAATTGTTTAGCCTTACGTAACTGTTCTTCACCTGCTCCCTGCGGCAATTCTACCTGTGGTAAATGTAACGCATATGCACATTGCTGCTGCTCACATTGCTCAATCAGTCCCATCATCAAGCCCAGTTTCTCCTCATGCGACTGGCTAGGCATATGTTCATAATGAATCTCAATGCTATGTTCATCCTGATACTGTTCAAAGACTTTGACATATAAGCCTTGCCCACGTGCAAACTGTTTCCAGGAAACCGCCTGCAATGAGTCTCCAGATTGATAATTTCGTAATTCACGGAACTCATCCATATCCGGTTCAAAGCTATTTTGATAAATCTTGTTTTCCGAAGTGTTATTTTGGGCTTTGGGTGCCACCCAGGCAAACTGATGATGATAAAGGTAGGTCCATGCTCGAACCAGACCAAAAGGATAGACTGAATAGATCTGAATCACCGGATACTCAAATTTACCGCGACGTTCTGCATAAAATGGCAGCACCCAATGCTGCTTTTGTTCAGTCAGATAAACTTTCTCCAGCTGATTGCCGGCCTTAATATACAGATAACGCGGCCGGGCTGTGGCTTGCTGAAAATAAAAATGCAAATTGAGTGCATCACCCACCTGTCCGACGTCTTCAGCAACCATTTCAATATCCAGATCATGCAACTGTTTAAAGGTCAGATAGAAGCTGACACATAGCACTGCACTGATCAGAAAGCAGAAACCTAAGATCAGGTTATTGGCATAATTCACGCCAGCAATAAAGGTGATAAAAATCAGAACCAGATATAGATAACCCTGCTGATAAATAAAGACCAGTACATCCTTTTGGGAAAGCTGTTTTTGCTGTGAAAATTGAAAACGTTTCGCCAGCCAGTTTTGCCAGGTTTTATCCAAGAGCGGACTCCTTTAACTGACTGCAACCTGTTGCATCACATTTAATGTTTCTGCATCGCTCAGTCCCAGACGATGGGCGGCGACTGCCACAAAAACGGCTTGCACATCGTCTGGAGTTACAAAGCTACGTTGCTGAATGATGGCATTGGCCTGTGCTGCACGTTTAAGCGCCAGCAAACCTCGTGTTGATAAGCCTTGGCGTTTCTTGCGAGTTTCTTCCGCAAGATCCAGCATATATTCCTGGACCGTTTCACTGATAAAAATCTGCTGGGTCAACTGCTGTAATTCCAGCACTTCATTTTCAGTAAATACATGTGCCAAGCTAGCGATCAAAGCAAAACGAGATTCTTGCTGTAATAAAAGTTTTTCAGCATGACGGGATGGATAACCCAAAGACAGGCGCATTAAAAAACGGTCTAGCTGAGATTCAGGCAAGGCATAAGTGCCACTTTGAAATAACGGGTTTTGGGTTGCGATTACCCAAAATGGTTTAGGCAAGGCATAACGTATCCCATCCACAGTGGTATAGCCTTCTTCCATCGCTTCCAGCAAGGCACTCTGAGTTTTGGGACTGGAACGGTTAATTTCATCTGCCAGCAAAATCTGGGTAAAAATAGGTCCCTGTTTAAACTCGAACTGATGTTCTTTCTGGTTAAACATATTGATACCAATCACATCACTAGCCAGCATGTCATTGGTAAACTGGATCCGCTGAAATTTCAGTCCTGCGAGATGGGCTAGGCTGCTTGCCAATGTTGTCTTGCCCAAACCAGGTAAATCTTCAAACAAAACATGCCCGCCTGCAATCAGACAGCATAGTGCTAATCTGGTCTGTGCATGTTTATCCAGAACAATCGCATTAATTTCTTCGAAAAATTTTTGAATCTTGGGTGCATAATCAGCCAGCTTCTGTTCAAGCTCATCATTATCGTGCGCAATATCCAGCTTTTCTTTTTGTTTCATGCCCCAGATCACAATATTTTCCCTAATAAAACATGCTGTAGGATTAACATACACTGTTTTTTAAAATTCCCCAAAGATCAGTCATCTGCCGGCTTTATTTCTACGGAATAAATTGGGAATTTTACATGATTAGATTTGCTATAAGAACTAATTGAAGCTTTAAGATTAAAGTTTAGATAAGTTGCATTTTGATTGGCATATTTATTAGAAATAACCAGCTATTAAAAATCTTTGAGATCTGAACTTATACCTAAAAGATAGAGACTTTTAAAAATTTAAATTCCCAATGTCAAAATAGATCATGATTTTGTTTTATCTTGTTTGAATCCTAAAATTTTCCCATAAAAAAGCGCCCCGAAAGGCGCTCATTTTATTCATGCATTAGCATGGACACTTCTTCATCTCTCCACCGGCAGATGGATAACGAGAATCTACACAGTGATGATAAAATGTTTTAGGGTCCATCGCTTCCAGATCAGGATGGTGCTTTTTCATATGCGCCAAATAGGTCTGATAATCAGGCACACCCACCATCAGGCGGAAACTCTGCTGTAAACGCTGCCACAATGTCGCAATCCGTGACCAGTTTTTCGGGTTCAGGATCAGGTCTTTTTGTGACATCACGGTCATCTTGATGATTTTATAGATAACCGCTTTTCCACCTTTAGCAAACTTCAAGTTCATGCGCTGCTCCTTAATGTCCTTTTGCAGGCTGAATTTCTTCAGGATCGCCATATACTGCTTCTGCTTCATTTACTGTTGGTACCGGGCTCGCCAGGGCTCGACGGATTACGCCAATTGCAGCAAATAGCATTACAAACGCCACAATCATAAAGAAGCCACAAAGTGCTGCGTTGATCTGGTTCGACATTGCAACAGTCTGCATTTCAGCCAGGGTTTTCGCTGGTGCCAGAATTTCATTATTCGCAATTGCCGTATTGAAACGCTCTGCCTGTGCCAAGAAACCGATTTTCGGATTTTCATGGAAAATCTTCTGCCAGCCAGCCGTCATTGAAGTAATAAACAGGAATACGGTTGGAACAATGGTTACCCACACATATTTCTCTTTCTTCATCTTGAACAGGATGACTGTACCCAGAATCAATGCCATTGCAGCCAGAATCTGGTTACCAATACCGAACAGTGGCCATAAGCTGTTAATACCGCCTAATGGATCAACGACACCTTGATAAACGAAGAAGCCCCAACCCGCAACAGCAACGGCTGTACCCAGCATATTACCGAAGAAGTTATGAGATTGTTTTACCGCAGGAATCACGATACCAACTGTGTCCTGAACCATGAAGCGACAAGCACGAGTACCCGCATCTACTGCGGTCAGAATGAATAAAGCTTCAAACAGAATTGCAAAGTGATACCAGAAGGCCATCATTTCACGACTGTTAAAGATTTCGGTAATGATATGCGCCATACCAATCGCGAAAGTTGGTGCACCACCCGTACGTGACAGAATCGAATTTTCACCTACTTCCTGTGCCAGCAATGTCAGTGCTTCAGGTGTTACCACAAAACCAAGATTACGTACTGCTTCAGCCGCAGTATCTACGGTTGTACCTAGTAGTGCTGCTGGTGAGTTAATCGCAAAGTACACACCTGGATCAAGAATCGCGGCACAGATCAAAGCCATGATCGCTACAAAGGATTCCATCAGCATACCGCCATAGCCGATTATCCGGATATCGCGTTCGTTGTTGACCAGTTTCGGTGTTGTTCCTGAAGAAACCAGTGCGTGGAAACCGGAAATCGCACCGCAGGCAATGGTAATAAACAGGAATGGGAACATTGAACCCGCGAATACTGGGCCTGTACCATCGACAAATTTGGTAATCGCTGGCAACTTCATTTCCGGCATCGCGAACAGAATGCCAATCGCCAGACCGGCAATCACACCAATTTTCAGGAAGGTAGATAAATAGTCACGCGGTGCAAGTAATAACCAGACGGGCAATACCGATGCAATAAAACCATAAATGATCAAAGCCCAAGTCAGTTCAGTACCAGTTAAAGTGAACAACTGTCCCCAGTAGGGATGCTGTGCAACGTTTTCACCATAGATAATGCCAAGCATCATCAATACGAAACCAATGATCGAAACTTCTGCAATTTTACCCGGACGGATAAATCGCATGTAGATACCCATGAAGATGGCGATCGGAATCGTAGCGGCAATACTGAATACGCCCCATGGACTGTTGGTCAGTGCTTTAACAACGACTAGCGCCAATACTGCTAGGATGATGATCATCACACCCAGCGCACCGAGCATCACGATAATACCGGCAAAGGTACCCAGTTCCTGTTTCGCCATTTCACCCAGTGAACGGCCGTCACGACGAGTAGAAATAAACAATACCAGGAAGTCCTGTACCGCACCTGCCAGTACCACACCGACCAGTAGCCAGATCGTGCCCGGCAAGTAACCCATCTGTGCTGCAAGGATTGGACCGACTAAAGGACCCGCACCGGCAATCGCGGCAAAATGGTGACCGAATAACACACTTTTATTGGTCGGCACATAATCCAGACCATCACCCAGACGATGGGCAGGCGTTAAACGGCGTGCGTTCAGTTCAAAAACTTTATTGGCAATAAATAAACTGTAGAAACGGTAAGCGATGCTATACACACAGGCTGCGGCCAGTACCAGCCAGACTGCATTCACATGCTCACCACGACTGAGTGCAAGTATCCCGAAGGAGACTGCCCCGACTATGGCTACCAGGAGCCAGATGATTTTCGAAGTCATGGTTGACTTCTGTTGTAAAGTTTCCATTCAATCCCTCATTTTGTGAAGCATATAAATCAGCGTGATTTTTTTATTCGAGGTACTGCTGTTTTCCCTTGCGACTTTACGCTTGTTCCTTTCGAATTCCTCTAAGACTTTGGCATAAAAAAAGGGACGATTTTAGTCATCCCCTTTGATAATAGTCTATTTTCCGACCATTATGCACGTTCTAAATAGTCACCAGTACGGGTGTCTACGCGAACGCTTTCTTCTTGCTGAACGAATAATGGAACACGTACTACTGCACCTGTTTCAAGTTTCGCTGGTTTACCGCCACCGCCAGAAGTATCGCCACGAACACCCGGATCAGTTTCAACAATTTTTAATACTACAAAGTTTGGTGGGCTTACTGTTAAAGGTACGCCATTCCACAACATGATAGTACATTTTTCATTTGAATCGTCTTTTAACCATTTTGCAGCATCGCCCATTGCTGTTTTATCAGCAGCGATCTGTTCGAAAGTTACAGGATCCATGAAGTTCCACATTTCGCCATCGTTGTACAAGTATTCCATTTCTACTTCTACGATGTCTGCAGCTTCTAGAGAATCACCAGATTTAAAAGTTTTTTCCAAAACTTTACCACTGCGAAGGTTACGTAATTTAACACGGTTGAACGCCTGGCCTTTACCTGGTTTAACGTATTCGTTTTCCATGATTGAACATGGGTTACCATCAAGCATAACCTTCAGGCCAGACTTGAAATCGTTCGTAGAATAATAGGCCATGATTGGCTCACTCCAAACTTACTAACTTTAAGCTATTGATGCTATGGGCTGTTGCAATGTCATTTAGCAAGTCTGACACGAACATGAGTTGCCACATGCACATTCATTTAATGTTGCGTATTCTAAATGAGCAATACACCAAGTCGCAACGAAAAAATCGGTTTTAACTTGCTGACACTGCTTAACTTAGCATCAGCTATTCCAATACTGGTGCACAACCAGTCTTCCAAGCATATAAAAGTCTCTATGCTTTTGCATACCATAGCAAACTGATCGTGTTTAGAGAAATTTTAGCCAGCTTTCACATTCCCATCTCTAGACAAACTGCTAAACTGCTCACTTCTGGCTATCGTCTTCATCTTTTTTTGATCTTCCGGCATGACACAGTATTTATATCAAGAAGCAAATTGGCAATCGCAACTGAGCGACCTGATCACCGATCCACAGGAACTACTACAGATTTTACAGCTTTCCCCAGATCAGCTGTTATCTGGTGCTCTTCTGGCCTCTCAAGCCTTTAAATTACGTGTACCACGAGCTTTTGCTTCCAGAATGCAGCTAGGCAATCCTTTAGATCCACTTTTATTACAAGTGTTACCGCATCATCTGGAACTGGAAGATCATCCGGGATTTGTCACCGACCCCCTAGGTGAAGAACAAGCCAATCAGCAGCCTGGTGTTCTACATAAATATAAGTCACGTTTTTTACTGACCTTAACCGGTGCCTGTGCAGTTCACTGTCGTTACTGTTTCCGACGCCATTTCCCCTATCAGGAAAACCTGCCTAAAAATGAGGACTGGATTAATATCAAACAATATCTGGAAAGCCAGCCAGATATTAATGAAGTAATTCTGAGTGGCGGTGATCCACTGACCTTATCTAACCGAAAATTAAAAACCTGGATTGAACGACTAGAATCGGTACCACATCTCAAATTTTTAAGAATACATTCACGAGTTCCTATTGTGATCCCAAACCGGATCGACGAAGAGCTACTAAGCATGTTAAAAAACAGTAGGCTACGTATTATTCTAGTGGTACACTCGAACCATGCATCAGAGCTGGATGACCTGACCTGTAAGCAGCTTAATCAGCTGGTTCAGCATCAGATCACGGTACTCAATCAGGCAGTTTTATTAAAAGGGGTTAATGATTCTGCTCAAGTTTTGATTGATTTAAGCTATCGCTTGTTTGATGCTGGAGTGATGCCCTATTATTTACATGTACTTGATAAAGTAAAAGGTGCGCATCATTTTGATTTACCTGCTGAGCACATCAATGAGATTTATACAGAAGTTTTAGCGAACCTACCGGGGTATCTGGTTCCTAAACTAGTTCGAGAAATAGCGGGTGAGAAGAATAAGACACCGCTTTTTGGGGTTTCAACATTTTTGAGTTAAATAATAAAGATGAGTAAGCATACTGCAGACATTTTTCAGACAACGGCTGAACTCACCATAGAACAGCTAAGTTTTTGTCCCACAAATGCCAAAGCATTGCAGGAATGGGTCGCAGGAATTTCAATCCTGCAATTGGGGAATTCATCCAAATCTCTGTTCAGTGCTTTACTGGAAATTTCCGAACTGAAATGTGCGGAAACCTTGCGTTTTGACCTGATTCAGGTATTGCACCCTACCCTTGAAAATGTTTTGGCCAGTCTTGAGAAACATTTCGTCAATCAGGGTTTGATCACGACGGATCGCAATGACCAGATTATTGAGCTGGCCATGCTGTTACGCAGCTATTTTGCCAAGATCTATATAGATATTGCCAAACGCTGTAATCATCAGCTGAATCATCAAAAGTTTTCACTATTTTCCTTGGGCAAAAAGAAAAGTCTGCAAAGTGCCCGGATGGTTTCCATTTACTATGGTCTGCAACAGTTAAGCCTGCTGCTCTATCAACAGCATATGCTGTATAGCACACCTGGCGCTGGCCAGTGGTTGGCAGCACATCAGTTGCTGGAATGTGCGATGGACAATAATTTCTATCAGACCAACATTAATCAGGTTCTTGGCACCCAGCACGAAATCCAGAATATTGCCCAAGCCTATGCACGACTGATCTTACTAGATATTTTTAATACTCATCAGATTCGTCCTGCTGAAATTCAGGGCTTATATTTATGTAGTGCAGACTGGGCGAAACTGGTTCAGATTCTACCGAAAGAAACCACGCTATCACGTTATGTGGTTGATGCCAGCAAAGATCATCCACCTTTATTAAATTCTCATCAGGGTCAGCATTTCCAGCCGAGCTTCTATATTTCGACACAAAACCTGATGGAACACCTGACCGGCACTCAAAGCAAAAATGCCCAATATCTGTCACGTAATGAAAAGCTGTTCCTGACGCCTGCCCTGCATTTTCATATCTATAACCTGCTTTCGAATAATGTCGAACGCCGTCATGAGCGTTATGAATATTCTGCACAGATCAATATCTGCTTTGGCTTAACGGTGGCGCATTTTTATCTGTCTAAGGGTAAAAACTTTAATGAAACGCTGGAACTGGAAGGTAATTATGGTTTCCAGAGCGAAAGCAGTTTTATCAGCTCAATGCATAATACCGTTCCAAGCGGATTCAGCAGTATCAAGGCGCTCGATCGCGAAGCCAAACAGATTCATACCGCTGAAGTTCTCGATATCAGTGTTAATGGTTACCGGATTAAATGGTCAGGTATCACACCTGCCAATCTGAAAACTGGCGAATTTATTCTGGTTCAGGAAAAATCTCAAAGCCAGTGGCGTGGTGGTGTCATTCGCTGGATCAAACAGTCTGCTGATAAAAGTCTGGAAATTGGTCTGGAAATTCTCGCACAGGAACTGTTCCCTTGCGCAGTCTATGCCCGTACCGACAAACACAGTGTCAATTATCAGCCAGCCATTCTGGTACAGATGACCCAGCTTGATCAGGTCTCAACCAGTATTATTGTCTCTGGCTCACAAATGTTTAGGGAAAAACAGACCATTCATTTACGACTTGGCCAAAAAGAACTCAGAATCTACCTGACCAAGGCGCAGCTCATTACACAAAGTTTTATCCGTTTTGACTATGAATTATTAAATGATCAAGAAGAAGATATCATCGAAAACTTTATACATAAGCAATTGAATGAAACTAGAAATCACGATTTATGGGAAGCATTGAAGTGAGAAATCCATTATTGTCTAAAAAGTTAAAACGTACTGAAACACGTTTACTGATCATTGATGATAATCAAATTAGATATAACCAAATCCGTGATCTCTTAACCAGCAATGAATATCAGGTCGATGCCGTTCTGCTTGATGATCTGCAATCTTTTGAAAAACAGTTAAACTTTAACTGGGACCTGATTATTTTTGGTCGTGCGTATGATCTGAAATATGAACAGGCCTTAAGTCTGGTTCAACTTTCGCAGCAACCTGACCTTCCTATTCTTTTGTTAAAACCAGAAGATTATCAGGCTGAACAATATGCCCAGTATATCCGTAAAGGTATTTTTGACATTCTGAATCTGGATTACCCAGGCCGCTTCTTCCTTAATCTGGTACGTGCCCTTTCCTTTAGCCGTACGATGCAAGCACAGCGCCATTTAATTGAAGAACTGGAAACTGCACAAAGCCAGGCACAATCATTGGTAGAAGACAGTAACCGTGCGGTCGCAACCATTCAGGAAGGCATCCATATTCAGGCTAATGCCGATTATCTCAAACTGTTTGGCCTTAAAAGCGAGGATGATATTATCGGTCTGCCGCTTTTAGACCTGTTACAGCCGCAAGATTTGAATGATTTTAAAACCCGCTTTAAAAAGATTTCTCAGGGCCAGTTTGATTTAGGCCGTTTTGATATTACTTCGTCGAATCCAAATGTGGCTGCTGCCAATCCATTAAAACTGGAATTTCTGGCATCTAGTGCTGAAGAAGATGCACTACAAATTACGATTGATACAGCGACTACTCAGGCAAGTGCCTCTTCTGAAAAAGTTGCAAACAAGCCAAATACCTTACAGTCACTTAAGCGTGAACTCAATCGTGAACCGGCCAAAGCCAATGCATTGATCACTTTCTCCTTTGCTGCGTATGAACCGCAAGTCCTGAATGGTGACTGGGCGACCTACATAGGTTACTTCCATGAAATTAAGAAATTCCTGAAAGAGCAGGTTCGTATTCCGCTCTTCAAACTGGAACATGATGTTCTGGTGGGGATCATTCAGGCAGATGCGCAAGACATTCTGGAATCCAAACTGGTTGGACTAGGTTCATTGACCAAACCACAGCTCATTACAGTGAATCAGCAAACTTATCCGCTCAATCTGCGCATCGGTTATACCCTGCTTGACGGTGAACTGCGTGATGAAAGCCATTGTAATGAATTAATCGGTCGGGCTTTCTCTACTCCTTTACCACAAGCACAAAAAACTTCTGAGTTTGTTCTGGATATTCCTGCAACGACTCAGGAATCGATTTCAATGCCAAGCATTGACTTCACGGTTTCAGAACCCGTTATTCCAGCGCCTGAGTCCATACCGGTCAGTCCAGCAGTCAGTGCTGTACCACTGACTACATCGCCAGTATTAAAAGCACTGCGTGAATGTCTGGAACGTGGTGAAATTCATCTGAAATATCAACAGCTGTATGATAAAGAAGATACCAACCTCTATATGTATGAGGTGACTAGTGGCTTTATCTTTGAAAATAAATGGCAGGACATTTCTTCCTTGATAGAACTCAATGAAGATGATGAATTATCTATTAAACTCGATCGCTGGATTCTGGTTGAATCAAGCAAGCAATTGCACAACTTCATTACCCAGTATCCGGATGCCCGTTTAATCGTGAACCTGAACCGTGCGGTACTATTTAAAGACCGTACTTTTCCTGAGTTTATTTCCAAACTAATTACCATTATTCGCAGTAAAGTCGAACATCCTTTAACTTTACAGTTCTCAGAAGAAGATATCCTGATGAACCAGCAGGATGCGCAGAAATATCTACGTACTTTACGTGAACATGGCGCGCGAATTGCGATTCGTAACTTTGGTCACTCAATGTATAGTGAAACCCTACTACGTGAGTTTGATATCAATGGTCTGAGCCTGGATAGCAAACTGACCAAGATGCTGAACAATGATGCTGAAATTGAACAGTTACAGGAAAAAATCACCACGTACAATGAAATCAAACCAGTGAATATCATGATCCGTGAACTGAATGACATGACCTTATTTGCGAATGCCTGGAACGTCGATGCACGCTTTATTCAGGGTGATTATTTCCAGAAAAAACTGGATCATCTGATTGATGTACAAGACCACTAAGGTCTTGTACTCGCCTTTCAATCTAGAAACGTGAAATGATTTTCTAAATTGCAGGCACAAAAAAAACGGGCATAAAGCCCGTTTTTTTATTTTGGGTATTAACGTTTAACAGAACGTGACATACCAGCAAAACGTTGTTTGAACTTGTCGATACGGCCGCCAGTGTCAACGTTCTTTTGCTTACCAGTGTAGAATGGGTGGCAAGCTGAGCATACGTCTAGGTAAAGAGTTTCTTTACCAACAGCTGAACGAGTTTCGATTACGTTACCACATGAACAAGTAGCAACTAGTTTTTCGTATTTTGGGTGAATATCGGCGCGCATCGTCGATTACTCCATTAAGATGAAAGAAGGTTTTGCTGTCATCGCAATTGATCACTCTCAAATATTGAGGAAGGGCCAGAATCAGGATTCAGGCAGATCAACACCACAACAGACCATTCTTTTGGCCCACCGAGACGGATACCGTCAGAGCTAAGCACAACAAGTTGGGCGGTATTATACGGCAAACAAATCCAATAAGCGAATTATTCTTCTGTATGTACGGCCTGTTTGGCCCAGAGATTCGCAATCACACCACAGGCCATGAGCTGGATTTGATGGAAAATCATAATTGGTAAAACAATTATGCCAAGTGGCTGACCAATAAACAGAATCTGTGCCATCGGTACACCACTGGCAAGCGTTTTTTTGGAACCACAGAAGAACACCGTTTTCTGGTCAGCACGATTAAAGCCCAACCAGCGTGGAATAAATAGCGACAACAGCATCACAATGGTCAATAAAACCGAACATGCCAGCAGCAGCAAGAGCAAAGTACTTAAGCTGACTTCACGCCAAAGCCCAGCCACCACCGCACTGCTAAATGCCCCATAAACCACCATCAGAATTGAGCCCTGATCGAATACTTTAACGATCTTGGGCATCTTCTGCATTTTTGGGAAAATCCATGGACGTAGTAACTGACCTAAAATAAAAGGCACTAATAACAGCAGCGTAATCTGTAGAATCGATGCTGTCGGATCAAAGCCATGCTGAGATTTCCCAAGGATAAAGAATGCGACCAGCATCGGTGTAATGAACATCCCGATAATATTGGAAAATGAAGCACTACAGATTGCACCGGCAATATTCCCTTGAGCCACTGAGGTAAAGGCGATGGAAGACTGTACGGTTGATGGCAAGAAGCACATAAACAGGAATCCCCAATATAATTCTTGCCCCAGCATTGGCAATAGGATTGGCTTTGCCAGCAAGCCTAAAATTGGAAAGAGTGCAAAGGTCAAGGCAAAGACCAAAGTGTGTAATTTCCAGTGCATCAAGCCTTCAATTACAGCTTCACGCGAAAGCTTGGCACCATGCAGGAAAAACAGGATGGCAATGGCTGCTGTCGTGATCCAGCTAAAGAGTTCAGCTGCCTGCCCTGACACTGGCAATACACTGGCCAGTAACACCATAACAAAGAGCAAGATCGTGAAGCGGTCCAATGCCAGCAGTTTAAGCATCTGATTTCCTTCCCTCAAAATTTTATTATTCGATAAAAAATACCCGGCTATCTTAACAGATGCCGGGTCCATATTATGCATTCAGATTGATGGAATATTTTCATCCATACATGAATACATTTCACATATCTCGCTCTATAACACTTAGTTATTACGTGCGTTATTGTCTTGCTGGATCAATTCGATTTTATAACCGTCTGGATCTTCCACAAATGCAATCACAGTGACACCGCCTTTCATTGGGCCAGCTTCACGAACAACATTGCCACCACGTGCCTTGATTTCTTCACAGGCTTTATAAGCATCATCTACCGCAATCGCAATATGACCGTAGCCATTGCCCAGGTCATAGCTTTCTGTATCCCAGTTATGGGTCAGTTCAAGCACAGTGTGATTTTCTTCATCGCCATAACCTACAAAAGCCAAGGTAAAACGACCTTCTTCATAATCTCGCTTACGAAGTAAAGTCATACCAAGAACCTCAGTATAGAACTTGAGTGATTGTTCCAGATTGCCTACACGTAACATGGTATGCAGCATGCGCATATTAATCATCCTTATTTACAGATTGTTGTTGGTGTTCACCGAGTAATTTTGCCACCCAAACCACCAGAATCAGGATTGGAATCCCGATTAAAGTGGTCATCAGGAAGAAATTCGGATAACCGATATTGGTCACTATAGTACCTGAATATCCACCTAAAATCTTAGGGGTTAAAGTCATGAGTGAGCTAAAAATAGCATACTGAACAGCGGTAAAGGACACACTGGTCAGACTGGACAGGAAAGCAATAAAGGCTGCACCTGCGAGACCTGCAGCCAGATTATCGACAATAATTGCAAAATACAGCCACCATGAACTATAAGGTTTAATCACTTTACCCTGAATTTCGACATTCTCACCAGTTCCAATTATAATTGGCTGAACATCGATATCCATCGGATTGGCTTGGGTCTGCGACAAGTCCACAGCATATGAATGCTGCTGGGCAACTATCGGATGCTCTTGCTGCATTAAGCTTGCATTGATTTGCTTCACAGGTGCAGCAATCAGTTTTTCGGCAGGAATAGCAGCACTAAAGACACGTCCTTCATCCAGCTTGGCTTCGAATTTATCGCCATTCAGCTCCAATACAATTTTTTGCTCTGCAGTTAAATCCGGCCCTAGATACTGACCGCGAACCACGATGCTATTTTCCTGTTCATTGGCACTGATCAGGTTATCTGTGGTAACAGGCAGAAGCTGTAATTGTGCTGCTTTCGAATCATTCTGTTGCAGATAAGGCAGGTTGACTTGTACTGCATCTGCCGGATGATTCAGATAATGTGCACGAACCTGAATCTGTTCGGCCTCTTTAAAAGCAGTATTGGGTACATTCAGTTTCCAGTAACCGACTTCATCTGTATCTGCCCGAAAGGTTTGCTGACCTACCTGAACTTCGACCTGCCCCAGCTTTTCACCAGACTTCACTAAGCCAATAAAAATCAGATTGGTTGAACAGGCCAGAATCGCGCCTACAAACATCAGTTTCATGATGTTCATTTTCTGGGCCAGCAAGCCACCTAAAAAACCGCCAAGCAAGGAGAAAATTACCCCATACACTTTCACAGCTTCAGCAATCTGCTCCTTGCTAAAATTTAGATCCTGATAAAACACATTGGAAATCACACCGGCAATAATATCGGAGACCCGATAGAAACCGATCAACAATAACAACACCAAAGCCAGCTTTAAGCCATAGCGATCAAAGAAATCTGCTACGGGATTGACCCAGGTTTCGAATGCCATCTGCTTATTCACAGCACCCACTTTGACCAGAATCGTACCCACACCGAAAGCAACAGCACCTGAACCGATAAAGCGTAAAGCCTCAAAACAGAATAAGGCAAAAGTATCCTGAATCGCCCACTGTTCAGTGATACTCGATACCAAGTCACCGGAATAGACATAACTCAGCACAAAGCTTATAACAGCCACAAAAAACACGCCAACCAGACGGAAATAATCACTGCGCTGGTAATCTTTACGTATCCGATCCACCTGAGGCTCACGAATGACCAGTGTAGTAATAATCCCAACCAGCATAACCACTGCCATCGCCAGATAAGTCCATTTCCAGGCATCATAGATATAATTGCCTTTGGCCGTGCCTAAATATGCCGCCAGAAACAGAGCTCCAGCGCCAGCCACAATCATCCCGATCCGGTAACCCGCATTATAGGTCGATGCCAGTACGGTCTGCATCTGAGTTTCGGCCAGCTCAATACGATAGGCATCAATGACAATATCCTGCGTTGCAGCCGAGAATCCCAGCAGGACTGCACCTAATGCCATCTGCTGTAAATGTGCCTGCCCCAATGCTGGATCTGAAAAAGCCATAATTGAAATCGCAGTTACAATCAGGATCTGAGCAATCAATAGCCAGGCGCGCCGGCGACCCAAAGCTTTGGTCAGAAATGGGACAGGTAATTCATCAATCAATGGCGCCCAGACAAACTTAAATGAATAGCCTAGTGCAGCCCAGCTAAAAAAAGTCACCGCACTTTTACTGATTCCGGCTTCACCGAGCCATAAAGACAAACTGGAAAAGATCAAAAGAATGGGGACACCGGCTGAAAATCCGAGAAACAGCATGATCAGGGCACGTCGATCCAGAAATGCTGTAAATGCGGATTTCCAACCCGTCGTTTGTGTTGTCATTGCTTTGTTATTTTCCACGAAAACCAATTGCTGCTATTCAATCCTTTAATAACGTATCTTTCAACAAAATTTATATATTTCTCGCATACCCGATTTTTTATTTTGTGGCAAAACTGACATGTTGGCTTGAATTTTTCAAGTAAATCTGTATACCTTAAACCTTATCCACGTCATATTTCGTTTTGGACTTTCAACAGTGACTCAGAGACTCGATCAAATTCATTCTTCAATTTCAAGTAATACAACTATATCTCAACAAAACATCAGCTCCGACCTACTTATCTCAGCCTTTGAACAAAGCGAAATTACACCAACCCTTGAAAAGACATGCCTGAAACCGGCACAACTGACGCGTATTGCCGATCCGGATAAAATCCCGGCATCGACCAAGCGAATCAAGCCTTTAAATAATTTTCTAGGCCAGGACCGTGCCCGTGCTTCGGTTGAAGCCGGTATTGCCCTGCCATATTCAGGCTATAACATCTTTGCGGTGGGTACAGCAGGACTCGGCAAACGCACTATGGTAAAGCGTTTGTTGCAACAGCATGCCAAAACCATGCAAACGCCTAATGACTGGGTCTATGTCAATAATTTTCAGAATCCTCGTCAGCCTATCGCACTGGAATTTCCAGCCGGTCAGGGACCCAAGTTTCAGACGATGCTGCATCAAAGCTGGCAATCTATTCTAAAACAGCTGGAGCGCCGTTTTACTACAGAAAGCTATCACAACCGGATTGAAATGATTCGTCAGGAA
The DNA here is from genome assembly GCF_002324975.1 of Acinetobacter sp. UBA1496. Lineage (NCBI taxonomy): Bacteria > Pseudomonadati > Pseudomonadota > Gammaproteobacteria > Moraxellales > Moraxellaceae > Acinetobacter > Acinetobacter sp. UBA1496. Next base: position 18,950 of record NZ_DCRI01000030.1, read on the forward strand.
ACGGGTGATGAACAGCAACTCGCACTGATCGAATTGACCCGTGAAGGTGAAGAACTCGATCTGAAATTGATTTCTCGCAGTGATGAACATTGTTTTGTACCGATTCATCTGAAAGATGACAAAGTACAGGAAATGTCTCAGGAAGATTTGAATGCTTTAAGCAATAAAGATCGTGCTGAAATCGCGTCAAACATGCGTTACATGGACAAGAAACTGGAACGCCTGGGCCTTCATTTGGGCGATTTGGAAGATGATGCGCGTGACCGTGTTCAAGTGCTGAATCGTGATATTGCCAAACAGGTAGTGATGCCACGCGTTGAGCAGATGCTGACTAAATTCAAGCATGTCGAAGGTCTAGAACAATATCTGAAGCAATATGCTGAAGACATTATTAATAATGTTGAAATTGTACTGGAACAGGAAGAAGACGATTTTACCCCTGCCCAGTTCAGCCGCGTACCAGCGCGCTTCCAGGCCAATGTGATCGTCACCCATAAGCCAAATAGCGGTGCACCCGTTATTTTTGAAGATTTCCCGACGCATTACAATCTATTGGGTCATGTAGAACAGCTGACCCAAAATGGTACGATTACTACAGATTTCACGCTGATCCGTCCCGGCTCCTTGCATAATGCCAATGGCGGTTTCCTGATACTTGAAGCTGAACAGTTACTGGAACAACCTTATGCATGGCAAGGTTTGAAACGTGCCTTGAAATCTGGGCATCTCAAGCTTTCATCTTTAGAGCATATGCTGACTCTTACCGGTAGCATTTCCATTGAACCAGCTTCTATTTCGCTGAATATCAAAGTGGTGCTGCTGGCAGAGCCAGAAATTTATTATGAAATTCTGGAACTTGAACCAGAACTAGGCAGTATCTTTAAAATCCGTGCTGATTTTACCGATACCTTGCAACGTAATGATGAAAATGAGCAAGCCTATATGCAGCTCATTGCTGACTATGTGCAATCAGATAAATTATTACCATTTGACCGTTCTGCATTATCTGCCCTGCTGACCGACTCAAGCCGTCAGGCTGAAGATCAGAGTTCCCTGTCACTACATGCATTAACGCTGGGCGACCTGATTCGTGAAGCGCATCATCATGCATTCGAAGCGGGTGATAAGATGGTGTCAGAAAAGCATATCAATACCGCACTGGATCATCGTAAATATCGCTTAGGCTATTTACGTGAGCTATTCTGGCAAGATCTGACCCGTGGCACTCAACTGATTGAAACTCGCGGTCATCGTCTAGGCCAAATCAATGCGCTGTCTGTGATTCATTATGCAGATGTTGAATTTGGTCTACCTTCACGCTTAACTGCTTCTGTATATCAGGGTGGCGGTGATATTCTGGATATCGAACGTAGCGTAGAACTTGGCGGTTCTTTACATGCCAAAGGCGTGTTATTGATGGCCTCTTTTCTAAAAGCACATTTTGGCCGCGAACAGACCCTGCACTTCTCTGCCGCTTTGGCTTTCGAACAGAGTTATGGTCAGGTGGATGGTGACAGCGCGACAGTCGCTGAACTTTCAGCGCTTATTTCTGCGATTAGTCAGTTACCGATTGACCAGTCCTGGGCGATTACCGGTTCCATGAACCAGCTTGGTCAGGTGCAACCGATTGGTGGAGTTAATGCAAAAATTGAAGGTTTCTTCGATGCCTGTAAGCTGCAAGGCCTGACAGGTAAGCAGGGTGTGATTATTCCACGACAAAACATGCAGCATCTGATGTTACGTAAAGATGTTATTGCTGCAGTCGAAGAAGGTCAGTTCCATATTCATGCCATTGATAATATCGCGCAGGCTTTGGAAATTCTGATGGCACGTCCGGTCGGGACTATGGACAAGAAAGGCCGTTATAGCAAAAACTCGATCTTTGCTGCTGTGATGGAACAACTCGAATACTGGCAAGCCATTGAAGATGGTGCCGAGTTTGAGGAAGAACCTAAGAAAAAGAAAAAAAAGAAGAAAAAGAAAAAAGATAAGGCGCCTATAAAGGAAGTTCTGACCGATCCAGATACCTTAGCTGAGGCCTTGGTTGCTGAATCAAAAGAACTGGAAAAATCTGAGGATTAGGCAGAAGATTAATTCTGCCCCCCTTTCTCACTATTCACCCATAAAAAAAGCGCTTCTTTCGGAAGCGCTTTTTCACATCTATCAGTTTAATCCAAGGATTAAGCTTCAGGTGCTGGACTGTATTGTTCTACTAAAGGCTGTAACTCACCTTTTTGGAACATTTCTAGGATGATGTCACTACCACCGATCAATTCACCATTGATCCAAAGTTGTGGGAATGTCGGCCAGTTCGCAATTTGTGGCAGAGTTGCACGAATATCTGGGTTTTCCAGAATATTAACATAAGCAAATGGACGACCAATTTGACTGAGTGCTTCTACCGCACGTGCAGAAAAACCACATTGTGGAAATTGTGGTGTGCCTTTCATATAAAGAAGTACTGCGTGCTTGGCAATTTGGTCACGAATTAACGCTTCGGTATCGCGTGCTTGTTCAGTCATTGATAAATCCTCAACTAATCTGTCTCGCATTATACCCAAAACAGAGAAAAACAGTACGTCTAAAGTAATAAATCCATTTTTATTTACAATTACCCTTTAAATCTGACCAAGTTTTTGCTTATATAAGTTTTTCTTTCCACCTAACAGTAAAGAGTTAGTCATGAACAATATTACCCTCGCTCCGGTACAAACTGATCAACCTTCACATTTGATGCCAGTCTTTGGTCGTCAACCGATCAGCTTTGTCCGAGGACGAGGTGCATATCTTTATACCGAAGATGGTACAGAGTATTTAGATGCCTTAACTGGGATCGCCGTTTGCGGTTTGGGTCATGCTCATCCAGTGATTGCTGAAGCAATTGCGGAACAGGCTGCAACCCTGATTCATACCAGTAACCTGTTTGAAGTGCCTTGGCAAACTGCTGCAGCACAGAAACTGGCTGAAGTCGCTGGCATGGAAGAAGTTTTCTTCTCCAACAGTGGTGCAGAATCGAATGAAGGTGCGATCAAAATTGCGCGTAAATTCGGTCATATGCAAGGTATTGCGTCACCAAAAATTATTGTAGCTGACAAATCTTTTCATGGCCGTACGCTGGCAACCCTGTCTGCAACCGGTAACAAAAAAGTTCAACAAGGCTTTGGTCCATTGGTTGAAGGCTTTATTCGTGTACCTTTTGGTGATATTGAAGCCATTGAAGAAGCTGCAATTAACCATCCGGATATCGTGGCTATTCTGGTTGAACCGATCCAGGGTGAAGGTGGTGTCAATACAGCACCGCAAGGCTTTAGTTACCTGGAAGAAATCCGTCAGATCTGTAATCAGCACAACTGTTTGATGATGCTGGATGAAGTACAAACAGGTAATGGCCGTACCGGTAAATATTTTGCTTATCAGCACACCAATATTGTGCCCGACGTATTGACGACTGCTAAAGGTCTGGGCAATGGCTTCCCAATTGGTGCCGTGATGACTCAAGGTCGTGGTGTCGGTGTTTTAACTGCGGGGAATCACGGTTCGACTTATAGCGGTACTGCATTGGGTTCACGCGTGGTTTATACCATCATCGATATTATGCAAAAAGAAAATATCGTAGCCAATGCCGCTGAAAAAGGTGCATATATTGTTGAGCAGTTACGTAACCAGCTTGCAGATCATCAAGTGACTATACGCGGATTCGGTCTGATGATTGGGATTGAGTTGCCTAAAGATTGTGGTGAGCTGGTGGATATTGCACGCGATGAATACAAAACCATTATCAACGTGACTGCAGGTAATGTCGTTCGTCTGTTGCCTACCCTGAATATTACACAGGAACAGGCCGATCAACTGATCGAGCGTTTAGTGAAAATGATCAAGGCCTACCTTGCTTAAGTCTATCTTGAAAAACAAAAAAGCCGCTTTAAAGCGGCTTTTTTGTTTATAGGGAATTTATGATGCGACTTGCAACAAACGTCCACCAGAGATCTGGCTAAAATATTGTTTCAATGCATCCAGACAGCGCAGGACTTTAGTCGGTTGCTGTTCTCGATTAGGTATAACTGCATAAAGGGTGACTGGCGGAAGTTTCCATTCAGGCAAGACTTCAATCAGTGAACCATTTAATAAATCTTTTTTAACATCAAGATATAAAATCTTGGCAACCCCGTTGCCTTGCAGGCACATGGCTTTTGCAACCAAGCTGTTATTGGTACTAAAGCGTGAGCTTAGTTCAAATTCAACCTTTTCTGTGCTATGCACATGCTGAAAACTGAAATTCTGATGATTTTTAATATGCGTTAAAGGCAAAACATCATGGTGTTTCAGGTCTTCAGGACGCGAGATAATTGCGGTCTGGTTAATATAGCTTGGCGCAGCAACAAGAATCTGTTCAATCTGCATTAATGGCACAACCTGAAGGTTGTGGTCATCATCGTTCTGGTCAAATCGCAGGGCAATATCAATGCGCCCTTCCAACAAATCAACCTCATGATTGTTTGTTTCCAGGTGGACTGTCAGGCCACGGTGTGCGGACATCCAGTGAGAAAGTGCAGGAATCACATGGTTCGCGCACACTTCCGGTAAGGATACAATACGAAGTTCACCAACAAGATCGTCACGTAACTCGTTAATGCGAACCTTTCCACGCTCAGCAGCAGACAACATTTCCTGGCAGCTGTGAAAAAAAGCTTGTCCCGCTTCGGTCAGACTTAATTTTCTCGTAGAACGATTTAGAAGTACAACTTCCATATCCTGTTCCAAAGAGCGAATTTGTTGACTCACGGCGCTGGTTGTAATCCCTAACTCACGTGCAGCACCGCTAAACGAGTTCTTTTCCACAACACAAGCAAAGACACCCATTGCTCGAAGTTGATCTAACATAAATTCCCCTCTAAACTTATGAGATGCTTCATCTTTTGATAAAAGCAACTCATTGTATTATACGGTGAAATTTACGTTTTGCATTATTTATTTAATTATTTGGTAAAACTGTTGTTGGATTAATCGGTTTTCCGTCTAAGCGAACCTGAAACTCAAGCATAGTGCGGGTTGTACCAGTCGCCCCCATCTCGGCAATTTTTTGACCAGCCGTTACATTTTGGCCACTTTTCACGCTTAATTTACTGTTATGCGCATAAGCGGTGATATAGCCATTAATATGTTTAACTAGTACCAGATTACCATATTCCTTCAGGCCATCTGCTGCATATACCACCTGCCCATCTGCTGCAGCAAAGACCGGATCTCCGACATTACCGCCATAACGGGTACCTTTGATATTTGCAGCCAGATCATAGTTTTGTAATACCGGACCATTTGATGGCTTGACCCAACGTAATCCTGCTGCTGTCGATACTGGGGTAATCGGTGCAGAAGTAGTGGTGGCAGGTTTTGGCGTAGTCTTAACAGTTGTTGGAGCGGGAGTGGTTGGCGCTGGAATCGCAATCGTTTGACGCTGAATCGGTGAAACTTGGGTAACAGGTTGAGTCGCGGTAGTACGGCGAGCGGTAGTGTTATTTTTCAGGCGAATCGACTGACCCACATAAATACGATACGGCGGAGCAATATCATTCATCTCTGCCACACTGATATAGCTCAGACCATAACGTGCAGCAATGCCACTCAAAGTATCCCCAGAGCGTACCGTATAGAAGTCAGGCGCTGCGGCATAGCGGGTCATATTATTGACCTGAGGTTTAGTGGCACAACCAGTAATAATCATTGTGGAAACAACCACAGTGGACAAAACCAGAGTTTTGATGAAGCTGGATGGTGAAGCATGAATGAAGTATTTCGGTGACACCAAGGACATTATCTTCCTCTCTAACATCTATACGGTTGCAAAAACCCAGTAAGATTAGCAAAGTTTTACTACAATATACTTGTAAGCTTTCATTTTTCACAAACTTATAACATTCATTAGATTTTATTTAGAATCTGGGCTTGCAAAGTGTGAAGTGTGTCATAGTTTGTGGCATCCATCTGAATTGGCGTCACGCTTACATAGCCATTGGCAATTGCGAAAAAGTCTGACTCGATTTCAGTTCCTTTATGTTTTGGCATTGCGACTGCTTCACCCGATAGCCCAATCCAGTAAACCTGACGACCACGTGGATCTACATGACTGGTAATCGGCTTGGACTGGCTACGGCGACCCTGAAAGGTCACTTTAGTTCCTTTCAGCTTAGCCACATCAGGAATATTCACATTAAAAATATGACGCTCAGGCAAAGTCGGCAAACCTGCCGCAATAAAATCATGTACCCATTGCGCTGCAATGCGATAATCTTCTGGCAAGGTATAAGATCGAACATTTTGCCCACATAGAGAAACTGCCAATGCAGGTTGTTTGGCCAGACGACCTTCAAATGCGGCACCCACCGTCCCTGAGTACAGCACATCATCTCCCAGATTGGCACCACTGTTAATGCCGCTGACCACCAGATCGAATTCAACATCAAATAAACCATTCATGGCCAGATAAACACAATCTGCTGGCGTACCATTCACTGCCCATACATCGGGAGAAATCTGGATTGGTCTTAATGGTCGGTCTAAAGTGAGTGCACTGGAAAATCCGCTACGTTCACTTTCCGGAGCTACCACCACAACGCGTCCTAAAGGTCTCAAGGCCTGCGCCAATGCCTGTATACCCGGTGCAAAAACACCATCATCATTTGAAATTAATATATTCACTGCAAAATCTCGTTGAGCTAAAAAATGACTCGCTAGGACATTTCATTGTATTAGTTCAGGAATTATATATATTTGTAGGACGATATCCATTAATACATATGGCTTAAGATGATGAAAAAATTCTCTCTTTGGGGTACTTTGGCTTTAAGTTTGGCAACTTTTGTTTCTCCTGCAGTTATTGCCAATGATTTGACAGCTGAAGAAAATGACATGATCGTGAAAGAAGATGTTGCGTCTGCACAGGTAATGATTGAAGTATGCCCAGGCATTATTGGTCAGAATGCAAAATTCGATACAACGATTCAGCAGCTGATTCAATCTTATCTAAAAGAATACTCTGACAAGTCGATGACCTATCAAAAACTTCAGGCAGACAGTGAATACAAGACTGTGCTTGAAGAAGCACGTCAAGGTGCAAAACAGACTGCAAAAGACGAACAAAAAACAGCGTGTGAAGATGTTTTAGCCTATCAGGAATAAGGTTTTTCTCACTAAAATGAGACGATGCCAGCATCGTCTTTTTTTCTCTTACACATTTCTTCATAATTCTACAGCTTCACTACATTTCCCCTCTTTTCAATTTTAAAAATATCTTTAAGCTAACAAATTATTGTTCTACATGTAATTTTTGAGTTTTTTGATGAAACATACATTAGTTAAAAGTTTAAGTTTATCTGTTGTTGCTGGTATGACACTTTGGGGCAGCTCGGTTTATGCAGCAAATGAAAATATTGAAGTCACCCCGAGTCAGGAAATCACCAAGCAAGAATTAGCTGCAATTTATGTCCTTTCTGAAATTTGCCCAAGCATGGTCAAAGACAAAGCAAAATTCAATCAGGGTTATAACCAGCTCGTAACTGAATATTTGCCGGGTCAAAAAAATCCGGTAGAACGCCTGAACCAGATGGTAAAACAGTCAGATTTCCGTAACATTCTGGCTGAAGCACAGAGCGATGCCAAAAAGGCTGGCAAGAAAAAGAATCAGGCCATTTGCAATGAGTTGGTGAGCTACAGTAAATAATCCACTTTTTGAGTGATTGCTTACAATACTTTTGAAATAACCCCGGGTTTCCCATAGAAGTCAGCCTAGCTTTGTCCTAAAATGCTAGGCTCTTCGTGCTTACATCAAGATATTGGAACCCACTAGAAATGACCCAAAAAACTGCCCTTGCTGCATTATTATTAATTCCTAGTTTTAGCTTTGCAGCAACTGTCTTATCTGCACCACCAGAATTGAATAATAAATCTTATGTGCTAATGGACTACGAGACAGGGCAAATTCTCGCATCAAAAAATGAAAATGAAAAATTAGCCCCTGCTTCAATGACCAAGATGATGACCAGTTACATCATCGAGCAGAAGTTATTAAGTGGTGAGCTGACTGAAGATGAACAGGTTCGCATGAATGAATCTGCATGGTGCCGTGGTAGCAGTGCAGAATCATGTATGTATGTACCTTTAAACGGTACGGCGACTGCACTAGAAATGTTGCGTGGGATTATTATCCAGTCTGGTAATGATGCGTCTAAAGCGATGGCTGAACATATTGCAGGGAACGAGGGTACCTTTGCACATATGATGAACCAGGAAGCGAAACGGATCGGCATGACTAATACCAGCTTCATCAACTCGACTGGTATGCCAGCTGAAGGCCATTATTCGACAGCGAAAGATATGGCAACTTTGGCTCAGCACATCATTAAAGACAGTTCAAAATACTATCCAATTTACTCTGAAAAAGAATTTACTTTTAACGGGATTAAGCAAGGTAACCGTAATGCCCTGCTCTATACTGATCCAAGTGTAGATGGTCTGAAAACTGGTCACACCGATGAAGCCGGTTACTGCTTAACGACTTCTTCAAAACGTGGTCCGACTCGTCTGATTTCAGTGATTTTCGGTGCACCAACCATGAATGAACGTGCATCACAAACACGTGAACTTCTGGCTTGGGGTTATGCAAACTTTGAAACCAAAAATGTTCAGCCAGCTAAACAGGTTCTAGCCAAGTCTAAAGTCTGGTTTGGTAAGGAAAATGAAGTTCAGATCGGTCTTGCAGAAAACTTTAACGTGACTATGCCTAAAGGTCAGGCCAATGCCATTAAAACTCAATTGGTCGTTCAGCCTAAACTGACTGCACCTTTACAACCAGGTCAAGTCGTAGGTAAATATGTGGCGACTTTAAACGGCAAAGTGATTGCTGAGAAACCACTTGTTGCACTAAAAGCAGTTGAAGAAGCTGGCTTCTTTGCTCGTTTGCTGGATCATATCAAACAATTTTTTAGTAACCTGTTCTAATATTTATTATCAATATTAGATCTTACTAAAGCGAAAGCACACATTCATCGAATGTGTGCTTTTTTATTTTATAATACTTATAAACTTTCAGGATTATACTGACATGAGCCAAAACATTCGCCCTTATCTGGATACTCGCCCGCAAGTCGCTGACTCCTGTTATATCGATCCGATGGCGGTGGTCGTAGGTGATGTTGTTTTAGGCGAAAATGTATCTGTATGGCCTTTTGCTGTAATTCGTGGTGATGTGAATCATATTCGTATTGGCAAGAATTCGAATGTACAGGATCATTCCATGTTGCATGTGAGTCATAAAAAGGCGGATAAACCTGAAGGTTCACCACTGATTATTGGTGAAGATGTGACAATTGGTCATCATGTAAAATTACATGGCTGTACCATTGGTAATCGTGTTTTAGTGGGTATCGGTACAATTATTCTGGATGATGTAGTTGTTGAAGACGATGTGATGATTGGAGCAGGTTCACTGGTACCACCGAATAAGGTATTAGAAAGTGGATACTTGTATGTAGGCAGTCCAGTCAAAAAAGTGCGTCCACTGACTGAAAAGGAAATAGCTTTCTTGCCTTATTCAGCACAGAATTATGTGAAAGTCTCAGGTTATTACAAATAAATCGACAAACTAAGGCTACTTTATGTAGCCTTATCTTAATTAAGGAATAACCACATAATCGTTCTTAAAACTATTGGCTTCAAAGTCTCCCTCTACTAGATGCACAAATTTCTGGTCAATCTTGTTCAGTTCTAAGCAATCATCCACATCAATCACGGCATCGGTATGAGGTTTAAACCAAGTTTTTTCAATGGCCAGCTTGCCTTGTGCTTTAGCCTCAGTCTTATTTTTTGCAGCAACTACCAGATATTTATGGATTTCACCAAACTGATCTGGCACATAAGCACCCAGATTGATCAGGAATAGTTTTAAATCCTGTTTTACAGGTATGTCCGTCACCTGAACCTGATAATTCAGATCCTGATAGTTGACACCATTGATCGTCATCCAACCATCGACATGCAGGCCTTTTTGTAAACCAAACCATTGCTGCTTCAAATATGGGAAAGCTGTCTTAATATCTGAACTAATGACCGGAATTACGTCATGTACTTCTACATTGGCTTTTTCATGCTTTCCGCCCAATAAAGCAATGTAGAGCTTGAGTTCAGACATAAAAAAATCCTTTAAAAGCAAAATAGAGAAGACTTTAGCCGCATAGTATAAATGAAACTTACTCGTTCCACTTCAAGTCAATCATCTCATATTCTTAAAATCCTGAAATTCACTTAAATCAGCATCAATACAGTGGATAAACAATCCTAATTTGATCTATTTTTAAGCAAGCTTATTTATATTAAAATAAGGTCCGAACTCCCCTTCTCTTATAAATGAGTCACGCCAATGAAGTAAGTCTATTTTTCTCATCAACGATTATTTTTAGATTGATGTGCAAAATAGATCGTCTGGCTTGATCTTTTCTAGAAAAAATCTCTTGTTTATTTTGTGCATCCTGTATTTATGAGGTTATTTATGACTCAACAGGCATGTGTAATATCCAATCTGACTTTAGAATTCCCGTCCAAAGTCATATTTCAGAATTTAAATTTTACCCTTCCTAAAGCTCAGGTCAGCGCTTTAATAGGCCGTAATGGACAAGGTAAGTCTTTGCTCATGCAGCTTTTGCATCAGACTCAGTATTCTACTCCACATTGCTCAGGTAAAGTTTCCTGGCAAATGCATAATGCCTATCTACCACAATTGCATCGGTTAAAGGCAGCCACAATTGCTGAAGCACTCGAAGTAAGTCAATTACATCGTGCTTTTAAAAATGTTGAACATGGTACAGTCAGTTTCGAGGATTATGAGCTACTTGAGGATAGTTGGCACTTGCCGCATGAATGGCAGCAACTGTTGAGCTCAGCACAATTACCCACCGATCTGGACTTTCCTGTGCAATATTTGAGTGAGGGCCAAAAGACCAAACTTGCTTTATGTAGCTTGTTCTTAAAGCCTGAATATTATTTATTGCTGGATGAACCGACTAACCATCTGGATTGTGAAGCACGAACATGGTTAATAGAGCATTTAAAATTACATCCTGCTGGTGCGTTGATCATTAGTCATGACCGGACTTTACTAGATCAGGTTGATCATATTTATTATTTAAATGAGTATGGATTACAGCACTCTACTGGAAACTATGCGGAGTTTTTTGAACAGTATCAGAAAAATGTCGCTTCACTCGAACAGTCAATTCAACAGAGTCAGCGTGATATTAAACAGATGAAGCACAAGCAGCATGACGTTTTAATGAAAGTATAAAAGCAGGAACATGCCGGAAACAAATTACGTGATTCGAATTCCCAAGCCAAAGTGCTTTTAGACTTTAAAAAGAACAGGCTGGTCAAAGTGTAGGGAAAGTTCAGGCACAGCACCAACGGCAAATTTCGAATGAACAATCTGAATTAAAAGTTCAAAAGCAGCGACTTAAAAAGATAAAACCTCAGCTATTTCAATTTCCAGACCTTAAACTACAGTCTGGTGAAATTCTGCGGGTTAAACACTTAAAGCTTCTTTTTGGTACTCCATAGCCTGTGAATCTTGCTTTAAGTGCAGGTGAAAAAATCCATATTGTAGGCCGAAACGGAAGTGGTAAATCCACTTTGCTGAAACTGACCGCCCTACAAAAGCAGCAACCTCTCGATCAAATCTTTTTGGCACGAAACTGTTTTTATCTGGATCAAAATTTTAGTTTTCTCAATGAAGCACTAAGTGCAATTGAAAATTTAAGGCAGATGAATCCTGATATTCCGGAAGTGAAATGGTGTAATTTATTGGGCCAACTTAGAATTCGTGGTGATAAAGGTACTTATCCTTTGCCTCAGTTAAGTGGTGGTGAAAAGCTGAAAGTGGCGTTACTAGGTCTCAGCCAAGTCTCTCCTCAACCCGAACTTTTATTATTGGATGAGCCAGAAAATCATCTGGATATTGAGTCTAAAGCTTCGTTGGCAAGTGCAATTCGGTCTTATAAAGGCGCTATGATTTTAGTTTCACACGATGAACAGTTTGTGCGTGATTGCGGGATCACTGAAGTGTTCAATATGAATGAATAATTTTGATTAAACTTATAGGACTTACGCATTGAC